>CAZZKI010000073.1:0-6500 GCA_964654785.1 uncultured Solirubrobacteraceae bacterium | reverse complement strand
GCTTCTAGAAGTGTTGCGATGTCGCGCATCTGACTGTCCCCTGTTAGGTCGTGTACTCGCTGTTGATGGTCACGTATTCATGCGAGAGGTCCGAGAAAAAGACCTCACAAGCCGCGCCGCTGCCGGGTACCCGAATCAGGTAATCCACCTCGGGGCCGGAAACAGCATCGGCAAGAGCCTCTTCGTCAAAGGGCACCGCTGCTCCTGCCGAGCAGACCTGTACCCCTTCGATCTCAATGTCAACCGGGATCCGGGATGAGTCTGGCAGTGCCATCCCGACCGCCTGAATGATCCGCCCCCAGTTCGGGTCACCCCCATGGAGAGCTGCCTTAACAAGCGGGGACCCGGCAACGGTCCGAGCAACATGCTCAACGGTCTGGTCATCGCCGCCTTCAACGACGAGATGACCTACTCGCGCCGCACCTTCACCGTCAGCGACGATCATCAGTGCCAGAGCCCGGAGCATCACATCCAAGGCCTCGCCGAACTTGGCCTCATCCTCCGTCTGAGGCTCAACGGTGACGCCACTCGCCCCTGATGCCATAAAGAGCACTGCGTCGTTCGTGGACATCTGGCCGTCGACGCTGATCCGCTCGAAGGATCTCTTCACAACCGTTCCAAGCAGCAAATCACAGGTGTCAGCCGACAGGTCAGCATCCGTTTCGACGTAACAAAGCATCGTTGCGAAGGCTGGACGCATCATCCCTGCTCCCTTGGCCTGTGCGGCAATCCTAACCTCACCAGAAGGAAGGGAAACCGTTGCCGACAGACGCTTCGGACCGTTGTCGGTTGTCAGGATCGCCTCGGCGAAGAGGTCGTGAGCCGATTCGTCGAGTTCCTCTGCAAGCTCAGGCAGAGCAGCCTCGATCTTCTCCACCTCAAGTCGCTGGCCAATCACACCGGTGCTGTAGACCGACACTGACTCAGGGGCAAGCCCAGAGGCCGCTGCAGCTGCATCCCTCATTCTCAAAGCGTCCTCGTATCCGTCCTCGCCAGTCGCCGCATTGGCGTTGCCACTGTTGACGATCGCGCATCTGATCGCCGAGCCATCAACCTGTTCGCGGTTGACGAGCACTGGCGCAGCTGCAGCCGAGGACCTCGTCTGCCGGAGCGCCGACGCGGACGCAGGCCCATCGTTGATCAACAGTGCAAGATCGGTCTTTCCGGAAGGTTTGATTCCGGCGGCACACGCAGCCGCACGAAAACCAGCAGGGAGCCCGCCGCCGTCAAGCGTTACCTGATCTGGCCAAGCGATCCACCGTGAGGCGAAGGCTTCGCTCAAAGCAGGCCCTCCGTCTCAGGCCGGTTGTACATCAGGTTGAGACACTGGATTGCCTGACTTGCTGCGCCCTTCCACAGATTGTCAATGGCTGCCAAGACAATCGCCTTGCCTGAGGAATGGCTCCTAACGGTAAGCCGACAAAAGTTGGTTTCCCGAACATCCCTTACGCCTGGCGACTCCATTGTCACTTCGACGAATGGCTCGTTCGCGTACATCTCTGCGTAGAGGGCGTAGAGCTCGTCACCGTCCATCGGAGTGGTCAACGATCCGTAGCACGAGACAAGCTCCCCCTCATCAAGTGGCAACAGGTGCGGCAGGAAGAGAACTGAAGACGTACCTCCTACCTTGCCCAGCTTCTCCGCAATCTCTGGCTCGTGACGGTGACCATCAAGGCCGTATGCGCTCACATTCTCAGCGATGTTGACGAAGTGCGTCTTCCTGGAAGGGGCCCGACCCGCTCCCGACACTCCACTCTTGGCGTCAATCACAACATCGGTGAGGCCTCCGCTGTGAGCAAGAGGCGCCAACGCCAGGAGGCTGGCTGTCGGGTAGCACCCTGGGCAGGCAACTAGGTCTGCGTCAACGATCCTGGCCCGCTCAAGCTCGGGAAGCCCGTAGACGGCGGTTCCAAAAAGGTCAGGTGCTCCATGCTGTCCGTACCAAGCCTCGTAGGTCTCGAGGCTGTCCAGCCGGAAATCAGCGGAAAGGTCGAGGACCTTAAGCCCTTCCTTACGAAGCTCCTTGACTATGGGAGCAGCCGCGCCGTGCGGAAGCGCCACGATCGCGGCATCGAAGCCGCTCAGGCTGCTGGCACTGACGTCATCGAGCCGCATTTCAACCCGATGTTGGGGGTAAAGAGCATCCAGCCGCTCACCCACATCGGATCGAGCCTGAACCGCTCCCAGTTCGAAATAAGGGTGCCTGTCTACCAAGCGAGCAGCCACTGCCCCTGCAAACCCTGCTGCTCCGATAACTGCGATTCGCTCACCCACGTTGCTTGGCTCCCTTCTCAGATTCAAGGGCCGCGAGGATCGCTGCCCTGCTCGCCGTAGCCTCTTCCTCGGTCAGAGTCCGGTCGAAGGCCCTGAAGACAAGCCTTAAGCCGACCGACCTGTAACCCGCGTCGATTCCTTCTCCCTCATAGACGTCGAACACGGAGACGCTCTCAAGCTCTGTGCCACCTGCAGCCTGTGCAGTAGCCACCGCGTCTGCTGCGCGGACATCGACCGGAAGAAGGACAGCAAGGTCCTGCATCACCGCCGGGTGCTGAGAAAGCGGCGAGTAATGAACAACCTCAGGCACTGCTGCGATGACTGCTGCGAGGTCGAACTCCGCGACAACAGTTGCGCCAAGGCCAAACTCAGACGCAACCTCAGGGTGCAGTTCACCCAGCCAGCCGGCAACCGCGCCGCCAACCTCAACCGCCCCGCTTCTGATGGGATGCAAGAACGGTTCGCTGTCCGCTGAGGGAATAAGGCGCCATTTCGCCCCAAGGGCCCCCAGCACCCGATCAAGAACTGCTACTCCGGAATGGATGTCTGCCGGAGCAGGCGAGGAGTTAGCCCAGTCCGAAGGCACCGCTGGACCAGACATCAGCGCAGCAACGCGGATCGGCTCATCGGCCAAATCGTGGTCCGCTGGCAAGTAAACAGGCCCGATCTCAAAAAGCCTGACCGCCTCGGCACCGCGCGAAGAGTTCAACGCGGCAGCCTCAAGCAGAGAACCGAGCAGCGTTGTCCGCATCACGGATTGCTCGGAGCTCATTGGATTCTCAAGCTGAATCGAGACCCTGCGAGCGTCGTTCTCGGAGAGCCTCAACCGATCCCCAAGGTCGGGGTTGGCGAAGCTCCAGCCGGCGATCTCAAACAGTCCAGCTGCGCCCAGTTCATCAGCGATGGTTCTGCGGATCCGCTGACTTCTTGACAAGAGCCCACCCGTGCTGCCAGAAGGAAGGGTCGGCTCAATCGAATCGAGCCCGTCGATTCGCACAATCTCCTCAATCAGATCAACGTCCCGTTCGACATCCAAGCGATCCAGCGGCACGGTGACGCCGAATACCTCCCCACCGGCCTCAATCTCGAAGCCAAGGCGAGCAAGCGGAGCCGTGATCCGCTTTTCAGGCCAGTTACCGCCAAGAAGCGACTCGACTTTGCCCGGGCTCAATTCAATGTGAGTGGATTTTTGATCAGGGCCTGCAACTGCCGTACCTGGCTGAGGCTTGACGCCAAAGAACTCATGGAAGAGCTTTGAAGCAAAGGCCTGCCCACGGTCTGTAAGAACCGGAGCCAGCCCCTTCTCAAAGCGACCTGAAGCCTCACTCCTGAGATTGAGACGATTACTCGTCCGATTAATCGTCGGCCCATTCCAGACAGCGGCTTCGAGGAGAACCCGCTTTGTCTCCCCGTGTACTTCGGAGCGAGCGCCGCCCATAACGCCAGCGATTGACGTGGGCCCAGTGGCATCGTCAATAACTGGATCTCCAGCCACAAGCTTGTGGTCCTGGCCATCAAGCGTCTTGATCTCATCTCCGTCGCTTGCAGAACGAACTGTCAACTGCGCCCCAGCCAACCGGTCCAGGTCGAATGCGTGAAGTGGCTCTCCCACAACGAGCATCACATAGTTGGTGATGTCCACGATTGGCGAGATCGGCCGCATGCCGGCAGCGGTGAGATGGCCTTGAATCCTTGCCGGGGTCTCTCCACCTCCAGAAAGCTCATAGATCCTCGCAGTGAACCGAGGACACAGCTCTGTGTCGTCGACATTCAAAGTGAAGCCTGCAAGGTCGCCGGAAGTACCTAGGTCGTCAAGCCATGGAGCTGGCTTCAGGACGGCGCCCGTAGCAGCGTGAAGTTCTCTTGCGACTCCGTATACGCCAAGGCAGTCGGGGCGGTTTGGGGTAATCTCCAGTTCGAGCACCGTCTCTCCAAGGGGCAGAACCTCGCCCAGCGGACGACCAGCTGGCCCGCTTGCCTCCGGCAGGACAAGGATTCCTTCGTGGCTTCGGCTAAGGCCGAGTTCGTCTTCGGCGCAGATCATTCCGTTCGACTCAACCCCGCGAAGCTTCGCCTTCTTGATCTTCATCCCGTTGGGCATCACAGAGCCGCTCAGAGCCACTGGGACGAGCTGTCCAGCAGCCACATTCGGAGCCCCACACACGATCTGAGTGGGCTCACTATCCCCAACGTCAACAGCGCAGACATTGAGTCGGTCAGCATCAGGGTGCTTTTCACAAGCGAGGACATGACCCACTACGAAGGTTGATGGATCGTCTACTCCCAACTTCGTAACTCGCTCCACTTCAGTGCCGGTGAGGGCAAGAACAGAAGCGATTTCTTCAACGGGAAGTCCGGGGTCGCAGTACTCGAGAAGTAGTGAGAGTGGGACCTTCATTAGGCGAATTGCTCCAGGAACCGAACGTCGTTGTCATAAAGCAGCCTGAGGTCTGGAACGGAATGCTTAAGCATCGCTATCCGCTCAATGCCAAGACCGAATGCAAACCCTTGAACCTTGGCTGGGTCATACTCCGGCCGCTCCGCCGCAACGCTTGCGAAGACGTTGGGGTCAACCATCCCAGCACCAAGAATTTCGATCCACGCAGTGCCCTTGCAGAGTCCGCAACGGTCACCTGACTCAGTCTTACCGGCGTCGCAAGCGAAGCAGGACACGTCCACCTCGACGCTCGGTTCCGTGAACGGGAAGAAATGAGGCCGAAGCCGGATCTCACGTTCCTCGCCGAAGATCGCCTTAGCGAAGGCAAGCAGGGTGCCTTTGAGGTCGGAAAGCGAGATGCCCTCGTCGACAGCGAGCCCTTCAATCTGATGGAACTGTGGAGTGTGGGTCGCGTCGTCATCACGCCGGTAGACCCGACCCGGCGCGATTACGTAGAGCGGCGGTGGGGATGCCAGCATGGCTCTCACTTGGACAGGCGAAGTGTGAGTTCGAAGCAGAGTTGACCGGTCAACGTAGAAGGTGTCGGTCGCCGAACGGGCCGGATGGTGCGGAGCGTGGTTGAGAGCATCGAAGTTGTAGGAAACCCGTTCAATCTCAGGCCCCTCGGCGATCCGGTAGCCAAGCCCGAGGAAGACATCTTCAATCTCCCTCATCGTCTGGGTGAGAAGGTGAAGCCCGCCCCGATAGCTCGCAGGACGACCGGGAAGAGTTACATCCGCGGTGTCACCAGCGATCGCCGCGGACAACTCCGCAGCGCGAAGATCTTCCATCCGAACATCGATTGCCCCCTCGAGGGCAACACGAGCTTCATTGGCAGCCTTGCCAGCGGGACCCCGCTCCTCCGGCGCAAGTTCCCTGACTCCTCTGAGGAGATTGGGCAGCTCAGCTTTGCGACCAAGCCAATGAATCCGTTGCTGTTCAAGCTCTTCAGAGCTCTGGGCTGCAGCAATGGCAGCGGATGCCTCTTCGGTTATTTCCTTAATCCGTTCTAGCACTAGTTCTGGATCCTATTGGCGGCGTACAGGGCTATAGAGGCCGCAACCGATGCATTGAGGCTTTCCGCGCCGCCAGCCATTGGAATTGACCACAACAAATCGCAGGCAGCCTCAACCTCAGCAGTGAGCCCCTCCCGCTCTGAGCCGACTACGAGGGTGATGTCCCCATCCGGCAAATCGCTGTCTTCGCCACCAGCGCTGAGCCCCACAATTTGGCCAGGAAGCTCCTCAATCGAGGTGCCAGTGACCACTGGAATGGAAAAAACCGAACCCATGCTGGCTCTAACCGCCTTATGGCTGAAGGGATCAGCTGAGCTGTCACCCAGCGACACCGCCTGAGCCCCAAGCGCGTGAGCAGACCTGATGATCGTGCCCACGTTTCCCGGGTCCCTGACGCCACAGAGGTGCACCAGCAATCCCCCAGCTGGGAGTTCAGCGTCCCTGCGCTGGAAGATCCCAATTGCCCGAGTGCCGGAGCCAATCGCCGAGACTTCATCCAGCAGGTCCGCGGTGACTTCTTCGCCTGTTAGACCGGCCCCCTCGCGGACAAGAACAATTTCCGGTTCCCAACCGGAATTCAGCGCGGCCTCGACCAAGTCCTCTCCCTCCGCTGCGAAAAGGGATGACTTCCCTCTTCCATGCGAGCTAGAGAGCTTGCGAAGTTCCTTGATCCATTTGTTGTCTGAACTGGTGATTGTCATGTAGTCCTCTTAAGAACAAAAAAGGCGCCGTCCCTGTGGGAGCGGCGCCCTGGTTGGCGACTCGGCGGTGAC
>CAZZKI010000072.1:0-6551 GCA_964654785.1 uncultured Solirubrobacteraceae bacterium | reverse complement strand
GCGCCGGCAGCAAAGATGGAAAGGCGCGCCGAGCTCTCGCTCGGCGCGCTCTCGTCGTTGGTGCTCGTTCTGATCGCAGGTATGGTCGTCTACGTGTTCTACAAGGCTTGGCCATCGTTTGCGCACAACGGCATCTCTTGGTTTGGCTCTAGCGGCAGCGTTGACCAGCAGCTCACCAACATCTTCAATTCGCCTGCAGATCCGAAGGACTATGTCTACAAGATTGGGACTTGGCCCCTTCTCTACGCCACACTTCTTACGACAGGGCTCTCCGTCCTGATCGGGGGAGTTCTCTCCGTCTTCACTGCCATATTCATCGTCGAGTTTGCGCCGGAGCAGGTTCGCAATGCTGTTAGTCCCATCGTCCGACTCCTGGCAGCGGTGCCGTCAGTGATCTACGGACTTGTGGGCATCCTCGTGCTCGTTCCGTTCGTAACAACGGAGATCATCAGCGAGGAACGGAAGCAGTCGGTTGCAGGCGTCGTCCAGCTTTCAGGAACTTGCCTCATTGTCGCAGTGATTGTCTTGACCCTGATGATCTCGCCCATCATGATCGCCATCGTGGCTGACGCTCTCAGAGCAGTCCCTCGAGGCTGGAAGGAAGGTGCCCTAGCGTTGGGCGCCAACCGCTGGCGAGTCATGTGGACGGTAATCGTCCGAGCTGCTCGCCCCGCCATCATCGCGGCGGCTGTAATCGCATCGGCCCGCGCGATCGGCGAGGGCATCATGCTTGCGATGGTCTCCGGGTCCGTTGGATTCGCGCCTAATCCGCTTGATGGCGTCACATTCATTTTCGAACCGCTGCGTCCCTATGCGGCAACGATTGTTGATAACGCCGAAGGTCTCTCTGTGATCCCGTTCGGACAGACCATCTACGCGATTGCCTCAGTGCTACTCATTACAGCGCTCGCCCTGTCTCTCGGTGGCGCCGCCGCCAAGCGCCCACTTCGGAAGTACGGAGTTAGGCTGTGAGCACTACGTCCCCTGTGCAACCTGTCCGCAAGGTCCACCGAAAGGGCAAGGACACCATTGCAAGTTGGCCATTGCGTGATCGCTTGGCTATGTACGCATGCTGGGGAGCAGGATTGTTCCTCTCCTTTGTAGCAATGCTTCTCGTCGGGTATATGGCGTTCCGTGGGATCCAGTACATCAGCCTTGAAATGATCTTCACTAACCCGGCCGTGGGTGCCAGCCAAGCTGACAGCGGAGGCTTCCTGTCACCGATTCTGGGCACGCTGATTCTCACGACGATCGGCACGGTCATTGCGATCCCATTCGCTGTGGGTGCGGCGGTCTGGTTGGTCGAATACGGACGGCCAACCTGGCTTGCCCGTTCAGTCGAGTCAGCGATTGAGGTGGTCGCCGGCACGCCAAGCATCGTGCTCGCGATCTTCGGCCTGCTTCTTTTCAGCAACAAGATTTTTGAGCCGCTCTCATTTGCTGGGGACAACGGAGTAGTTGTCGGCCGCTCATTCCTGACAGCGGGCACCATGATGTCCCTGATCGCGGTGCCGTTGATCTTCACTTCGGTGCGAGAAGCACTCCTTCAGATCCCGGCTCAAGTTCGGGAGGCGTCGTACGCGCTCGGTAAGACCAAGTGGGCAACCATCCGAAAGGTTCTGATCCCAACTGTTCGACCTGGCATCTTCACAGGCACAGCCTTGGGGATGGGACGCATTGCAGGAGACACCGCGATCGTGGTTGTTCTACTCGGCGCCACTTTGAATCTTCAGCCGCAAGGCTCCGGTCCAATCATCAGCACACTCCGCGGGTCTGGCAGCACGCTTACTTCATATGTGTATAACAACAGTCCGTCTGGCGAAGGTAACGCACCGCAGAAAGCCTATGCTGCAGCCTTCTTCCTCCTGATCCTTGTCCTCATCCTCAACTTCGGTGTTGACATTGTCGCCCGCCGATCCAAGAAGGAGATCACATGAGTCTCACACCTCCCCCGATTCGCCGCATTGATCCCTCGCGTCCGGCAAACGTCGTGCCTCCAGGCCTCGACGGTCCAGCAGGTGCCGCAGAGGCCGTGAGTCGCGCAATTGCTCCTGAGAACAGTCTCAACAGAGAGCGCATGAGGGTTGAACAGCTTTCTATCGCCTATGGCACGAAGACAGCAGTTCGCGAGGTAACTCTGCCCGTTCGAGAGAACGAAGTATTGGCGCTAATCGGACCGTCTGGTTGCGGAAAGACAACGCTTCTCCGTTCCCTCAACAGGCTCACAGAGCTGACTGATACTGCCGTCTCAACAGGGGGCATCCTTCTGGACGGGCAGGACATTCATGATCTTGAGGCCACCGACTTGCGCCGAAGGGTCTCAATGGTCTTCCAGCAGCCAAATCCCTTCCCAATGAGCATTTTCGACAATGTTGCCTATGCGATTCGCGAGCAGGCAAGCCGGAAGCCCGCCAAGGCTGCGCTCCTTCCCCAAGTTCAGGACGCGCTTCAGCGCGCTGGCCTTTGGGATGAAGTGGGAGACAACCTTGAGCACCCAGCTCTTCGCCTCTCAGGTGGCCAGCAGCAGCGCCTCTGCATCGCGCGTGCTCTAGCTGCTCAGCCCGAAGTTCTGTTGCTTGACGAACCCTGCTCGGCGCTGGACCCGAAGTCGACTGAGATCATCGAGGACCTGATCATCCGCCTGAAGCAGCAGGTCGCAATCGTGATCGTCACCCACAACATGCAGCAAGCACAGCGAGTGAGTGATTACGTCGGCTTCATGTATCTCGGCGACCTGGTTGAGTACGGAACGACCGACCAAGTTTTCAATGCACCGTTGGCAGAGCGCACTAAGCACTATGTGTCGGGGTCGTTCGGGTGATTCGACGGTTCGCCATTCTTGGAGCAGCTTTGGCATTGCCTGTGGCGGTGTCAGGGTGCGAGAGCACCCAAGATAAGGCTGCGAAGATCCAGAAGGAAAACGCGCGCAAACAGAAGCTCGCCTCGATGCCGCTCACGATTCCCAAGTCGGACCCGAAGATGAAGGTGACCGAGACAGTAGTGCTTCGCAGTAAAGATTTGAATGCCGTGGTCGTCTCGATCAAAAACACAGGCAACAAGCCGATCGCGGACATTCCAATCGCTGTGTCGGTTGTCAACTCGGCCGGCAAGGAAGTCGGCAGCAACACTGCGCCGGGTACTGACCATTGGCTCAATCATGTCCCGCTTATCCGCCCGGGGCAGACTTTCACCTGGGTGAACGATCAGTTCGATCCAACTCCGTCGGCGCGTAAGGCTCGAGTCAAGGTGGGTATCGGTACGCAGGTTGCGAAGCCATATCCGGACGGCAAACTCGTCAAACCACATTTCTTCCAAGATCCAGCCACTGGCACTGCCTACACCGGCAAAGTCAAGGGAAACGCACCCGTTTTGCAGATGCGAGTCGTCATCTTCTCAGTTGGAAGGCAGGGAGGGAGGATCGTCACTGCAGGTCGCGGAGTTCTTGAGAAGCTTCTACCGAATGGAGGCAAGCCCCAAGGCTTTACGATCTTCTATGTGGGCGCTAACCCCAAGACTGCCAGCCTCACCAACGAGATTCCCCCAGTTCTTTCCCCTAAGAGCGCTGCAACCCAAGAAACGAGGAACGCACAATGAGCACGCTATCCCAGCATGACCAGCCGACCGTACAGAGCGTGGCAGCCAATTCAGGTACAGATTCCTGCAGGAGTTGCGGGTCACCGGTTCTTCGAGAGCAGAGGTACTGCATGTCCTGCGGTAAGCGTCGCGAGGATCAGGCAGTGCCATTCGCAAATGCGCACGCTGCACCAGCCGCAGAGCCCGCCGGAGCCGTTACTGCACCCACGCCTGCGTCAATCACGCCCGCAATGGGCGTGGCGATTGTATGCGCTTCAGTCCTATTCCTCGGGGTCGGCGTGCTCGTCGGTCGTTCAGGCAGCAGTGGTACCCAGCAGGTAGCTGCGCCGCAGCAGGTACAAACGATTGCAGCAGACGGGTCTGCTGCAGGGGCTGCTGGCGCTGACGCAGGCGCAGATGCGGCTAAGGGCGCGGCCGACGGCCAGGCCAAGGCTGCTGCACCACCTGTGCTGTCGGGTAAGGCAAAGGCTGCGGTTGATAAGGCGATCAACTGTAAGACTCCGAAGGAATGTCAAGAGGCGTCGAAGAAGATGCCAAACAAGTTCACTACACCTGGCACACCTCCACCAGCCGACGGCAAAGCGCCTGCGGGCGGCGCTCAGGGCCAGACGTTCCAGTAGTAGCGGAGTCAGTTCGCTGTGCCTGACGTCGCAAACAGCCAGGGCGTAGAAAACGCATCTGCCTGCCGAAAGTGTGGAAGTGGCCTTGAACCACGTCAGGCTTACTGTCTGAACTGCGGCTCACGCGCCGCTGGTCCACGAGTACCTTCAGGCCCTGTGCTCGAGGCGATTGCCGTGGCCTCATTGGCAGCGGCTCGGGACGGAGGGCTTCCACCCGAGGAAAACTTAGGTGGGCAGAATCAAAGCGAAGTCTCGGGCAATCCGTTGTCGGGAGAAGCAGCCGCAGGCCTGGCTGTCTCCGGGGGAACTCTCGCAGCAACTGGGGGAGCCGTCTCTGCTGCTGCAACCGGTGGGATTGCGACCCTCTTTGCCTCAAAGTCTGCTGCCTCAACCGGGCTCGCGCTCATGGTTGTAGGCATGATTGCCGGCGCTATGTTCTCACCGAAGGCTCCGCTCCTAGCCGGCGGGCAAAGGGTCGTGATCGTCCAGGGAGCAGGCACACAAGCAACCGGACCGGCAGCTGAACCGGCGGCGGAACCCACGGCCCTAGCAGCCGCTGAACCTGTTACCCCAATGTTGGAGGACCCTGTCGTGCCAACTCCACCGGTCCCACCGACCCCTCCGCCAGCTCCCACGGATCCGTCACTTGGTCATGTGGCGATGGTGCTGCTTCCTGGAGGAGCGCAAGGTCAGACAATTTCCGGGGCATCGGTCACCGCCCGCTCGCAATTCGGGACTGCGCGTGCGGCAGAGGCAGCGACTTGGGCAGCGGCATTCAGCGACCTGAAGCGCAAGGGCTTCACATTGTCCGGCTTTAAGCAGCGATACTCCAGCGGCTTCGCAAACCGGATTGCAATGCTTACCGGCGCAGTGCCGACAGCGCAGATGCTTGCAACGGATGACTCCAAGAAGCCCCGTGGGAACGAGAATGCTGGCGACTGGGAACAGAAGACTTATCCCAAGGGAGTCATGGTCACCCATGAGGGCAAGTGGTTTGTGGCAAAGCTCAAGGCACAGGCAGACGATGAGCCTGGGGCCGCGCCAGTTGTATGGGCTGAGTCAACCTCGGATGCTGCGACCGAATGGAGCGCCACCGCGACCGACTCAACTAACACGCCGGGCGCCTACGCAGAGGACTACGTAGTCACCTACACGGACGCCGGGATCAAGAAGTACTGGCGGGCAAA
Organism: uncultured Solirubrobacteraceae bacterium; assembly: GCA_964654785.1. Classification (GTDB taxonomy): domain Bacteria; phylum Actinomycetota; class Thermoleophilia; order Solirubrobacterales; family Solirubrobacteraceae; genus WLNJ01. Next base: position 1,150 of record CAZZKI010000072.1, on the reverse strand, counting down.
CTCTGCGACAGCAGCGTCTGACGTTCCCGGAGTTTCCTCCAAGTGGGACGTAATCGGAACAGAGCCCTACACCGGGCCGCAGCCGGTCAGGGATGTGGGCTGCGCTGGTCCAATTCCTGCCGCAGCGGCAGACGGTGGCTGCCACGTGACTTCGGCCAGCGATGACCTGATTACTCTTATGACACAGAGTCTTTCAAGCCAAGACCAAGCGATCAGGGTTTATGTTGACACTCCTGAGCGCGAAGACAAGGACTACACGGCATTCTGTGCAGCCCCTAAGACAGGCGCGGTCGTAACCTCAACTAGTCCTCTGGCACCTAGTGCTCTGGACAACCCTGTCGTCTGGTTCCAGTCACTGGTCGGTGCACCTGCACGGCCGAGGCTGTTCAAGGCAAACGCGGAGGCTCAAGCCTCCGACACGCCAGGTACTTCAGGCAAGTGGACTGAAGTGCAGCCTTGGCAATACACGGGCCCGCAGCCTGACGACTCAGCCCACGCAAAGGGCGATTGGAAGGCGGGCACTACCTACTCCGCTGGGGACATAGTCCGTCACGACCATGGAAAGTGGTGGGTCGCTGCGAAAGCTGCCACGGCTAACGATGAGCCTGGTAAGCCCGTAAATACTGACGCTCCCGTTTGGACTCTCAGGTCGACAGCAACTTCGAATCCGTGGGGCGCAGATTCAACAATTTCGACTTCCACTCCGGGATCCTTCAAGAGTGGCTACGTGGTCACCACCACGGTGGATGGGGAAGTCGTGTTTTGGCAGGCGAAGGAAGACACCTCGGCTACCGACGAGCCCGGGACATCAGCCAAGTGGCTCAAGATCGGCGTTCAGAACTACGCAGGCCCTCAGCCCACCGATGCAGCCAAGGACAAGGGAGTCTGGGACAAGACTGCGTCATATAGGGAAGATGACATCGTTGAGTACCTAGACGGCAACTGGTACGAGGCCAAAGCTGACATCACTGCATCTGATGCACCGGAGCCAGGACCAGGCTCTACTGCGTGGGCACTGCGGACCAGCTCCACCGCAACGGAGTGGGACAACGAGGCTAGGGACTCCGATAAGGAAAGCCCCGGTTCTTATCGCAAGGGTTGGGTTATCTCACGCCCGATCAGCGAATCTTCTCTGTGCAGCGGCCCTACC
>CAZZKI010000071.1:0-6552 GCA_964654785.1 uncultured Solirubrobacteraceae bacterium | reverse complement strand
TCTGACCCGGGAATCTGGTCTGCGACCGTGCGAGCTTGGGTAACTGCAAGGGCGGACCCTCGCGTACCGATCTTCAACATCGGGTTAGCCGTTCGACTTGGATTCGCGTCGCGGTGGCAATGCGACTACCTCAGCGCCAGCGCCAGCTTCGGAGCTCTCGTCAGAGCGACGATTGCCGCCATCAAGGCCAAACAGTTCTCGAGCGTTCTCAATGCGTCCGTGCGACGAGTCGCCGCCTTGGTCCCGCAGGCGGATCGTTGGCTCGTGTAGAAGTCGCTGCGCAACGGTCCTCGCGAGGAGCTCCACCCGCTCCCGGTCAGCTGGACTAAGCGACTCCCAGCGGCCTTCGTTCTCCGCAATTACGGACTCAGCAACAGCTTGGCCATGCGAGTGAAGGTCACGAATTGTTGGAACTGCGTCAAGCGTTCCCAGCCACCCTGCAAAATCGCTGATCTCGTCCTCCACGATGTCCTCGGCAAGCCCTGCTTCAGCCGCTCGAACCGACCGGTTGTTGGCAACCACTGCCTGAAGGTCGTCAATGTCACGCAGAGTCACCCCTTCGAGGTCGCCGCAGGCTGCCTCGATGTCACGCGGGACTGCGAGGTCAATCAGAAGGAGCGGGCGCCCATTGCGCTCAGCATGCACTTGCTCAAGTTCGTTAGACGTCACGATCGGATGAGGGGACGAGGTAGCACCAATCACCACATCGGCCTTACGAAGCTGGTCGGGCAGGTCGTCGAGCACGATTGCTTGGCCGGCAAAGCGTTGCGCCAGTGCGAGAGCTCGGTCCCGGCGACGGTTAGCGAGGAAGACTGTGTCAGCGCCAAGCGCTGCAAGCGCCTTGGCTGCTAGCTCGGCTGTCTCGCCGGCGCCAAGGACCACTACCTTGCGGCCGCCGAGGTCACCGATCAGCTCTCGCGCCAGAGACGCAGCAACTGTGCTGACGCTCATTGAGAGCTGGCCAATAGCTGTCTCCGAGCGGACTCGCTTGCCAGTCCGCAGCGCAGAGTGGAAGAGGCGGTTGAGGAGCGGCCCCGTAGTTCCAGCCTCGGTTGCGGAGTCAAGGGCGGTGCGAACTTGGCCAAGTACCTCAGCCTCGCCAAGCACCATTGACTCAAGGCCACTGCTGACGCGGAAGAGGTGGCGTGCCCCGTCGCAGTTACGCAGCGCGTAAATAATTGGGGTCAGTTCAGTCGGGCGGATCTCAGCTCGACGGGCGAGGCTTGTGAGGGCAGCTGACTCAGCGGCAACTGCGTCGCGAGTGACGATGTAGAGCTCGGTGCGGTTGCAAGTGGAGATTGCTGCAACCTCGTCAATTGATTCGTCGGCGACGAGGTCGTTGAGGAAGGACTCAACCTGCCATTGGTTCAAGGCAAGGCGCTCACGCACCTCAACCTGTGCCGTCTTGTGAGAGACCCCGATGGCGAGGACTTCGCTCACTGGTTATCTCCTGTGGCAGCAGCTGCCTGCCCTTGGCTTGCTGCTTTGGCTGCGTGCTCGTCCTTTGCCTGCAGCATTTCGTCAATCAGAGCAACGTCCTTCTGAATGCGGCCAAGTCGCATCGCCATGATTGCCACATAGAGGATCAGGATGAACATGAAGACCAGGTATGCGGCGGCCACATAGCCCCCGTTGTCTGGGAGTGAGTTGTCAGCGGCTGCAAGAAGCATCAGGCGGTTTCCTCCTCGAGGCGGCGGCGGATTGACGACAGCTGCATACGTGTTGTCTTGACTGTGATCTCAAAGCGCCAGAGCAGGACCCAAAGCATGGCCATGCCAATGAACGCGATCAGGAATGTGAGCTGCATTGACCCTGGCATTCCACCGTTCTCAGCACCGCCAAGGACGCGAGGGTGGGTGTAGGCCTGAGCAAGTCGGACTGCCGCAAAGTTGAGAGGGACGAAAGCCCCTGCCACGACTGCGAAGACTGCTGCATAACGGGCCTGCTTGTTCGGGTCAGAGATAGAGAAGCGGAGAGGCTGATAGCAGGCGTAAAGAAGGAAGACGATCAGGAAGGACACGAGTACCGGCTCATCCCAAACCCACCAGTGCCCCCAAGAGGCACGAGCCCAAATTGATCCAGTTACGAGAGTGCCGAGGGCGAAGTTGAGCGAAAGGTGGATCGCCACGTAAGACCTCAGGTCCCACTTCCTGTCACCGCTTCGCAGTTGCAGGAACCCAAAGATTCCACCGATTATGAAGCCGATCAAGGTGACGATCGCCATCGGAACATGCAGGTAGAAGATCTTCTGCATGAAGCCTTGGTCGGCTTCGTTGGGCGTCCAGAAGAAGGTCAGGCCGTAGGCCGTCCCCAGCGTCAAGGCTGTAAGCAGGGCGAGAACACCGAGGCCGCGGGCTGGAGCTTTGGGGGATTTAGTCATCAAGAACGTTGTCGTAGAGGGCCATTCCAAGCAGCCCGAATATCAGAGCGTACAGAGCAATGATGAGCGGCCACCGGCCCGGGATTGCATCTGGTCCACCTATCGCAAACAGCTTGCCCGTGGCTGATGCTGCTGCGATCAGCGGCGGGATCAGAAGTGGCAGCGCTAGGAGGGGGGTAAGGAGGTCTCGGAGGCGTGATTGGGCAGCAATTGCGCCCACCAAAGCACCAACCGTTGCGATTGCGAAATCGGCCAGCAGAAGGATTCCGACCAGGCCGGGAAGCGCCGGTGCAAGCGCTGGGCCAAGCAACAGGATCGCGAAAGCTGGCACGACAACAACCTGTACTCCGACCAAGAACAGGAAGAGGGTGATCACTTTGGAGCAGAGGATTGCTGTGCGATCAACTGGAGTCATTAGGACTGCGTCCATTCCACCTTCTTCGGCTTCGGCAACAAAAAGTCGCCCTATGCCAAGAGTGGCGCTGAACAGGATTGAAACCCAAAGCGCTCCCGCAGCGAGGTTGCCGTCAAGGCTTTCCTTACCTAGCGCGAAGTGCAGGACAACTAGCGTTGTGACAGCAAGAAGGCCCATCGCAGGTACAGACTCCCGGCCGCGAACCTCAAGCAGCAAGTCCTTGCGGAGCAGATTGATCGTGTCGCGGATCACAGGGTGCGCCTTCCATAGATGGAGTCAAGTTCCGGGCCGGAGACCGCAGAGGCTGTCGTCTCAAAAGCCAACTTGCCGTTGAGCAGCCCAACCGCTCTGTCGGCTGAGGCGAGCAACGCGGCAGGGTCGTGGCCGCTGACCAGAACGGTGCGGTTGTCCTCAAGCAGTGGCTGCAGGAGTTCGCGACCAGCAGGGTCGAGGTTGGCGTAGGGCTCGTCCAGGAGCATTAGCTGTGGGTCAGCCAGCAGGGCCCGCGCTGCAGCAGCCCGCTGCACCATGCCTCTCGAGAGGTTGCGAAGAGGTTCGTCAGCGCGACCGTTCAACCCTACTGCGTCAATCAGTTCGGTTGGTCGGGACTTGTCTACCTTGAGCAAGCGCGCCTGGTGGGCAAGGTTTTCCCGCACGGTCAGCGCTGCGTAAAGCATCGGCTGGTGGCCAAGCAGGCCAACCTTGCCCCTCAGCGCCCAACCTTCGTTGGCAAGGTCGTGGCCAAGGACGTTTACTTCGCCGGATGTGGGCGAGAGGAGCCCACACGCAATTCGCAGGAGTGTCGTTTTGCCGGCACCGTTGGCGCCGAGCACGGCCACGGTCGAACCCTCTTCAACTTCGAAGGTGACATCGCGAAGCGCCGGGCGATCCCCGTAGTCACGGCCGAGGCCTGCAAAGCGCAGAGCTGAGCTAGTGGCTGTCGCGGCCACCGGACCTCTGCATCTGAGCAATGGCGTGCGGAATTGCACCAGCGATTACAGCGAACGACTCCTCAACTGCCTTCGGCCTGCCGGGCAAGTTGATGATCAGCGTGGAGCCTGAGATGCCGGAGACGCCACGGGTTAGGCAACCGGTCGGCACAAGCCGAATGGACTCAGCCCGGATTGCCTCGCTGATGCCAGGCACCTCCTTTTCGATCACCGCAGAAGTGGCCTCGGGCGTTACATCGTCGCGGCTGATGCCAGTGCCGCCAGTTGTCACCACCAACTGGGTTCCCTTGGCAATCTCACTGCGCAGGACGGTTTCGATTGCGTGGCGGTCGTCAGCGACGACGTGGGCCTCAACGCTGGTTGCACCAAGGCCTCTGACTAGGTCAACTAGGAGCGGGCCCGACGCATCGCTGGCAGTGCCACCCGCCGCCGAGGTGGAGACGGTCACGACTGCTGCTGAGTGGATGGCGCCGGCGCTCATTCCTCGAAATGCCAGTCGCCCGACTTCCCGCCTGTCTTCGAGACGAGGCGAGTCTCTTCAATCACAACATCGCGCTGAACTGCTTTGACCATGTCGTAGATGGTCAGCGCAGCAACTGAGGCTGCTGTCATTGCTTCCATCTCAACGCCGGTCTTGCCGCTCAGGGAGGCCGATGCGGTGATCGTCACAGTGCCGGTTGCTTCGTCGAGAACCGCTTCGACTTCGACATGGTCAAGCCCGAGCGGGTGGCAGAGGGGAATCAGTTCAGCTGTGCGCTTGGCAGCTTGGATCCCCGCGAGGCGTGCGGTTCCAAGAACGTCGCCCTTGGGCCCACCTTCGGCAACGGCCTTGGCTGCCTTAGGGTTTAAGCGCACGACGCTGCGCGCCGTGGCAACACGGTGCGTGACTTCCTTCTCTCCGACATTGACCATGCGTGCTTGGCCGTCGTCGCCAATGTGGCTGAGTCCGCTCACAGCCCTCAAGGATAGGCGGGCAGCAATGTTCCCGAGCGCTGGGAGAGGCAGCCTGCGGTGCCTGAAGACGTCGCTATTGGGCTACTGCGGCGCCGTGGACGCCCTTGGCGCGCTCAATCACGTCGAGCACTCCCTGCTCGTCACCTGCGCGAAGCAAGGCGATCGGGTCAGGGTCCCCGTTAACGATGTCCTCAAAGAAAGCCTTGCGATCTTGGTAGGTCGGAAGTGTCCCCTTCGCCCAACCGCGCGCGTCATTGAGCATTACTGCGAGTCGCGCGTAGTCGTCGCCAAACAGCTCCGCGATTTCGCGCTTCATGCGCTTGGCAAGCGCTGGTGACGCACCTGAAGTGCTGATCGCGATTGCCAGTGGGCCAGTGCGGACCATCGCCGGAAGGATGAAGTTGCAAAGCGGTGGAACGTCAACAACGTTGGCGAGCATGGCACGCTCTTCCGCGTCGTCAAAGACCTTGATGTTGACTTCGCTGTCGTTGGTGGCAGCGATGACCATGAAGCGACCTTCAAGGTCAGTCGGGTCGTACTCCTTCTTGATCCACTCAATTGAGCCTTCGGCAGCAAGTGCCTTGACTTCGTCGCAAGCGTCCGGAGCAACGAGCACGACTGTTCCGTCACAAGCGAGCAGCCCTTCGATCTTTTCAAGGCCGACATCGCCGCCGCCAACAACCAGGCATGAGCGGCCAGTTAGCTTGAGGCAGGCAACATAGAATGGGGTGCTGAGCATGTCGCGCACGCACTCTTGGTCGCAGATGCCCTTGCGGAGGGCACATACGCATTCCTTGCCTTTGTAAGCCTGTGCGGGCATCGTTCCGTACAGGTTACGCACCTCAAAGGAAAGTCGCCCACTGATGCCCGACAAGACCCCAGACATTCCCTACTTCGACGACTCTCGAATGCTCCGCAAGGTTCATCGAGAGCAAGTGATGATCCTTGCCGGCGGCAGGGCACTCCTTCTGATGGCTGCCCACCCGGTCGTTTTCGAAGGATTCTTCGCCGCGACATCTGCGAAGGGCGACCCCTTCGCTCGGCTCGAACGCACAGCTGTCGTGCTTGAGAAGATCTCCTACAAGCCAAGGTCAGAAGCGGACAAGGCCACAGCTTTCGTTCGCAGGATGCACCGCAGTGCCACTGGGACACTGCCCAAGGCTGCAGGCCGGTTCCCCAAGGGCACCCCCTACTCGGCGGCGGACCCTGAACTCTTGTTTTGGGTTTGGGGGAGCCTTGTTGACTCATGCCTGCTCGTCTACGAGCGCTATGTCGGCTCGATGACTGACGACGAAAAGCAGAATTACTGGGAGGACCAGCGCTTTGTGGGAAAGCAGTTTGGAATTCCGTACAAGGCGATTCCGAAACGGTACGAGGGCCTTCACGAGTACGTGCAGGGAGTTGTATCCAGCGGCGATCTGTTTGTAACTGAGGACGCTCTCGACACTGCCAAGAATGTGATCCTTAAGCCCCCAATTCCGGCGACGCTGCCACTGCTTCGTGAAGCTGTAAACCAGACTTCAATCGGCTTGCTCCCACCAGCAGTTCGCGACCTTTACGGATTTTCGTGGGACCCGATCCGAGGTGTTGCGCTGGGACTTGGCCAGGAGTATCTGCGCCGTGTCGCAGTGCCGCTTGCGCCGTCAGTTCTTCGTCACACGCCACAGTGGCGTAAGTATCACGGTTCTGAAGCCGCTGTCTCTTAAGTCAGCCTCGACGCAGGGCTTGAACCAGTGCCCGCGTAATCAGTCCCGCGGCGAGGATCACTATTCCAGTCGCCACATCACGCCAAGGCAAGTTGAACGCGAGTGCAGCACAGCCGAGCAGGCCCAGTGGAGCTATCAATCTTGGGC
>CAZZKI010000070.1:0-6568 GCA_964654785.1 uncultured Solirubrobacteraceae bacterium | reverse complement strand
AGGGTTGAACGAGTCAACATTCTTTGTGAGTCCGTACACGACGCGGTCGTCCTCGCCTCGGAAGGTGCCAAACAGTCTGTCCCAAATGATCAGGATGCCACCGTAGTTCCTATCGAGGTAGCCCTTGTTGGCACCGTGGTGGACGCGGTGGTGTGAGGGAGTGTTGAAGAGGAACTCAATTGGCCGCGGGTACTTGTCAATTTTCTCGGTGTGGAGGGTGAACTGGTAGATCAGGGAGATCGTTTGGGTCAGGATCACTGCCCAGGGCGGAAAGCCGAGCAGACCAAGAGGCGCGAAGAACGGAAGAGCAAACATCGGCAGCCACTCTTGCCTCAGTGCTGTGGAGAAGTTGAAGTGCTGGCTGGAATGGTGCACAACATGGCTGGCCCACATAACTCGAACTTCATGTGCAGCGCGGTGCCACATGTAGAAGCAGAAGTCCTCAGCGACGATCAGGAGCGGCCATGCCCACCACTGGTCCATTGGCACTCGCAGCGGCGAAGCTTCGTAAGCAGCGGCCAGGACAAGGACCAGCACGGCCTTCCAGAAGATGTTGATGACGACATTGCCGAGGCCCATCGTCAGCGAGGTGGCCGTGTCCTTGACCTCGTAACCGGGTTCGTCCTCGTCCCTGTGGAAGTGGTACGCGATCGCCTCAAGGACCACGAACACGATGAAGAATGGAATCGCTGTGCGGATTACGTCAGACATCGGTCCGATTGTGGCACTAACAGGCACCGCTTAGGCGCCACTTGACTGCAGCTAATTAGCCGCAGCGCAACGGCTCGCTCGTCGTCGCGCTACTCCGTGACAAAGTTGCCGCCTCTTGGTTGAGGCGCTCGATTGACTCAGCTTCGTTCCAGTCGGGGAGCGTCCAGACAACCGTCCCCGCTGCCTCGTCCATTCGAACTTCAACCAGGTGGCCCTCGGGCATCCGCCAGAGCTCAGCTCGGCTTGTGCCGCCATGCCACTGCAGCGAAACGAGGTTCTCGCCCCGGCGCGCGTCAATCGCCATTGCTTCGCCCTCAAACCCTGTGTGTGGCCCCGGGTTTGAGGGGTCGGGGAGATCAACAAGCGCTGCAGCCAACTCCTCGGCTGAGATGTCCACACCGGGGCCGTCGATATGTTCAAACACCATCGCTGGAAGCCTCAGGCCAGGCTGCATTGGTTCGGGTGCTGGCAGCAATGTTGAGAGCTCTGGAACCAATTTGAACCCATGCTCGCCGAGAACCTTGGCCCAACGGAGAGCTCCGCTTAAAGAAGTTCGCTCAACACTGATCAGGATGCTGCCGGGTTCAGTCCCAAACCCAAAGCGGCCAGCCAGAGCGCGCGCTTCCTTAAGCCACTCTGCTGAGGCAGGAACAGTCCCGGGCAATAGCTCTGTTGGCTCTTCAGCGTCCGGGGCGATCGCCTCTCCCAGCAAGGACCTGGAGGCATGGATCAGGCCGACCTTTCCAGCTGCAAACTCAGCGTGCCAAGCGTCTCGCACATCCCACACATGAAATGCAGGCGCTGGCGCGTTCCACGAGGGGGCATCAGCCTCAGCGATTGTGATCGCCTCGGCGCATCTATCCACGCCGCGGATTTCCGCTTCAGGCAGGGCCTCAGCAATCGCACGAGTAAGGAGACCCTGCTCGCAGCCCACATCAATCACCACCTCTGGCTTGATAGTTCCGAGGACTCCTCGTAGCCAAGGGATCTGCGCTTCATAGAGAGGACCGGACCATTCTTCGGCCACCGCAAAACTCAACGCGCGGCTCGAGTTCTTCAGTTTGTAGAGCAGCTTGCGGTCTGTGGCAGGGTCTGCGGCAGCCTCAAGGAAGGCTTGGCCTTCCTCTGTCTCAAATGGGTTGGTCTCTTCAGTCATCTGTTCGTTTGCCGTCCACCAGCCCGGTTAGCGTCCAAACCAAGATGATGGCGGTCTTGTTTGCATTTTGGACTGGCGCGTTTGCGCTGGCATTTACCGATCGCCGCAGGGCATCGGTCATTGTCGGGTTGGTTGGCCTCATTATCACCGCGTTCATGTTCCGCTACCACCTGACTGGGCGGGTCGAACTCTCACTATGAGTAACGCGAAGCAGGAGCCAGCCTGGAACACGCGCTCCGTGATGCAGGTTCTCAACGCAGTTGCTGCGCTGGTGATGTTTTCCGTGGTTGTCGGCGCCTACCAGGTCCAATTCCTCAACAGCGAGATTCCCTGCCCCCTTTGCCTTCTGATCCGAGTCGCAATGATCGCCGCTGGATTCGGCCTCTTCCTCAACGCCCTTTGGGGCCCGCGGGCAGTTCATTACGGAATAACTCTTCTCGCCTGCGTCCTTGGTGCCGCGATTTCCCTTCGCCAGGTTTCACTCCATGTTGTGCCGGGAACCGGCTCCTATGGGTCGGCCGTACTTGGCTTCCACCTCTACACATGGGCCTTCATCGTCTTCAGCACGATGATCCTCGCGATCGCCGCAGTCCTCACGTTCAGCCGGCAGTTTGGGCCTCGTAGGGCACCCACGCCAGCGATCGTTCGCCCGATAGCTCTGGCCACTGGCGGCATCGGATTCCTGCTCGCCCTCACCAATGTCGTCACAACCACGCTTGAGTGCGGTGCTGGTGTTTGCCCTGATGACCCAACCAGCTACCAGATCGGGACCGGCCTCCCAAGCCTCCATGAAGTTGGCCAAGATCTCTTTCACTCTCCAGCTTCGCCGTATATGTGGATCCCATTCGTAGCGTTTTGGATCGCGTGCGGGATGGCCATCTGGGCTGAGCTTCGCGAAAGGGAGATCGAGAACGATCTCCCGGATGCGTTCGACTCAAATCCAGCGAACGCGAGCTGATTCTTAGCTGAGCGACTCGCGCCCGTGGGGTGAGTCCAAGTCCATGATTGGCCCGAGCGGAACAATGCCGTTCGCATTGATCATGGGGTGGGTCTTGTAGTAGTGGTCCTTGATCTCTTGGATCCGGACCGTCTCGGCGATTCCTGGCTGCTGGTAGAGGTCGCGGAGATAGCCCGACAGATGCTCATAGTCAGCGATGCGTCGCAAGTTGCACTTGAAGTGGCCGACGTAAACCGGGTCAAACCGGACGAGAGTGGTGAAGAGGCGCCAGTCAGCCTCAGTGGGCTCTTCGCTGGCTACTAGCCACCGTTGCTTGGAGAGCCTCGAGTCAAGTGTGTCGAGAGCTTCAAACAGGTCGGCTACCTCGCGCTCATAGACCTCTTGGCTGGTCGCGAAACCGGCCTTGTAGACGCCGTTGTTGACCTTTGGGTAGATGTAGGAGTTGATCTCGTCAATCTCTGCCCGAAGGGCCTCGGGGTACAGGTCGATGCTGTTGTCGGCAAGGTCGCCGAAGCCCGAATTGAGAATCCGAATTACCTCGCTCGACTCATTGTTCACAATCCTGCTGGTCTGCTTGTCCCAGAGGACGGGCACAGTCACACGCTGATCAAAGGTTGGGTCTGTGGCCAGGTAGCCCTCGCTCAGGAAGTCCCAAGCGTTGACCGGGTCGGTGTATTCGCCGCCGGTAAAGGCCCAGCCGCGACTGTCGCGCACTGGGTCAACGGCGGTGAGGCCGATTACCTCCTCAAGCCCTTTCAGCTTCCGCGCAATCGCGGAGCGGTGGGCCCATGGGCAAGCCCATGAGATGTAGAGGTGGTACCTGTCAGCCTCGGCTGGGAAGTCTGTCGAACCATCAGCACTTATGAAACTGCGGAAGATGTTCTCTTGGCGCTTGAAGGCACCGTCTTCAGATACTTCCTTGCTGATTGCGAAAGGCTTAGGCTCAGTCATCAGAGCTAGCCTAGCCGCCTGCGTTGGTTGCGGCCGTTACGAGCGTCAGCCGGTGCCTACTGGCATCTCAACGCTCATCGTTGAGCAGCCAGTGGAGTCGGTTGCGATCGCTCTAAACAGAGTCACCCCTTGTGGCCTTGCGGCAGTCTCTTGGGCAATGCCATCTTCGGCCGGTGTGGCGCTTCGCATCATCGTCCAGGTACGCCCAACCTTGCCTTCAAACGTAACCAGCGCGTTCGGTCCCATGCAAGTTGTCTTAGACCAGTAGCGAACGCCGGTGCTGGTTGCGGAGACAAAGAACGGGGTGATGAAGGCCTTAAGGCCGGGCTTCGCGGTTGAGCTCGCCACTGAGTCACCTGCGAAGAAGAGGCCGCCTGGCCAGAAGTTGACTCTGTCGCGGAGGCCGTACCAAACTGCCCCATTTACTCCCCAGCGGTTGAGGCGGTAGATCGTTTCCGATGTGTACTGGGCGGCAAGGGCCGGGGCGATTCCAATCTTGGGCCCGGAAAGGCTTACACGGCCAGGAGGGTTAGTGAGCCACACGAACTCTGTTGCGATCAGCGACTTTGGCCCAGCTGGCTCAACGTTGTCGAACTTGACTGCGGCAGCTAGTTCGCGAGCGAAGTCCGGCGTGTTGCCGAGGCCACCACCGTTAGGGTCCTTGGCCTTGTCAGTCGGCTTGCCTTGGAGGGTGTACGGGTGGATTGCTACAGCGTCGAACTTCGGCTTGACTGGGCAAGCAACATCAGTCAGGTAGAGCGAATTTCCGTTCACACAGAGAACGGCCCTGATGAACGATTGCGGTTGGATCTCGACACCGGCTGAGCTTCGGCCATACGGGCCAAGGCCACTTGTCATGACCATTGAGTCCGGCTGGACTGACTTCACTCCGTCGTAGAAGGCGTTGAGGAGTTCGCGGTAGCGGTCGGGCAAGGTGAGTGTGCGCTTGCCCTTGACTGTCTCGTACTGCGGCTGCAGGAAGTATTTGTAGTTCGGCTCATTCCAAGCTTCAAACATGCGAATGCGAGGAAGTTTGCTGCCGGCGTTGAGGGGGTCTGGATAATTGCCCGAATAGCGGGTCGCCATGGCAACACCGAAGTCATGAAGCGCGTCCGGGTCTGGTTTCCAAGAGCCAGCAGCTGCGGAGCTGAGCCTGCTGGGCCCCTCTGCCCAAGTTGGTGCTCCGTAGAAGTTCACAAGTCCCTCGGCGCCCACATCCGCCGTTAGGCGAGCGAACTTGTCCATCTTCGTCCAGACATAAGCCGGGTCCGACGGGTCAGTCGGTTGGGCTGGCTTCGTGGGCGCGATCCGATACCAGATGAACTGTTCGCGGAAAACCCTTGGCTTCGCTTGTCTGAGGAGGTTGGCCCAGTCTGAGGTCGGCCCTCCAACGTCGGCTGCGTTCGGTTCGTCAACTCCTAGCCAGAATCCACTGCCGAATGGGGGGTCTGGCACGGGAACAATCTCGACCGGCTCGCTCGCCTCCGACTCGGGAGATGCCCCAACAGCGTTATTGGCAACGACTGTGAACGTGTAGCTAGTTCCAACCTCTAGGCCTGTGAACGTTGCTGACGTCAATTTGACATTCCGGACATAGCCACCGGGACTTGAGGTGATCGTGTAGCCAGTGATTGGTGAACCACCAGTTTCGGTAGGGGCGACCCAAGTGACAGTCGCACGCGTCCTGCCAGGAACTGCGACAACATCGGTCGCCGCGCCCGGCGTGGTCTTGGGAGTCGCTGAAGCCGAGGACTTGGATGCAATGCCGGGTCCGACTGCGCTGAGAGCCTGGACGCTGAATGTGTAGGCAGTTCCATTGGTGAGTCCGGTGATCTGACAGGTGAGTTCACCTGCCGTTTCGCAGGTAAGCCCTTCCGGCTTCGATGTGACTCGGTAACCCGTGACCGGCGACGCGCTTCTAATTGGTCTCGGGGGTGCCCAAGTGATGGTCGCTGTGGCGTTGCCCGCTAGAACTGTAGGTGTGCCCGGGCCTCCAGGCGCGAGGCGCGGGGTGACTCGGTTACTTGCGATTGAGGTGGCGCCGTCGCCAGCAGCATTGGTCGCCTTGACTGTGAACGTGTAAGAAGTTCCGTTACTGAGGCCAGTGACGATGCAGGATGTGAGAGTTGTGGCTACGCAGGTTTTCGAGCCAGGCGAGGAAGTAACGGTGTACTTAGTGATTGGGGAGCCGTTGTCCGCGGGCGCGTCCCAAGTCACCACGGCGGATCCTGGCCGCGGTTCCGCGACCGGCGGGGCCACCTGGCTTGGCTTGGTGAATGGAGTGAATGCTGCGCTCGGGTCGGACTCAGGGCTGGCACCTACGGCGTTCCGAGCGACGACGGTGAGTGTGTAGGGCACTCCGTTGTCGAGTGAGTTGATCGTGCAAGTGAGGGTTGAGGTTGTGCAGGTGGCACCACCTGGCTGGGCCGTGACTGTGTAGTCGAGGATCGGACTGCCGCCACTTGAGGGCGCAACCCAAGTGACGGCCAGCCCATGGTCAAGTGACCTTGCGCTTGGCGGCGCCGGCTTCACTGGCTTGCCAACCGGCGTTATGGCTGGGCTTGCTGCTGAGCGAGCACCGGTCCCCAATGCACTGCGAGCCTCGACGGTGAATGTGTAAGCAGTGCCATTGGTTAGCCCTTCGATGCGGCAGTTGGTTGCTCCGGATGTCGTGCAAGTAAGTCCACCAGGGTTGGCCGTAACCGTGTAGCCATTAATCGGAGAACCTCCAGTTGACGAAGGTTCCGTCCAGCTGACATCAACGAATCCATCACCTGCAGTTCCGGTAACCG
>CAZZKI010000069.1:0-6627 GCA_964654785.1 uncultured Solirubrobacteraceae bacterium | reverse complement strand
GAAGGCTCCAGCGAAGAAGGCTCCAGCGAAGAAGGCTCCAGCGAAGCCAGTTGCCGAGGCCAAGCCTGTGGCCGAAGCTGTGAAGAAGGCTGCAGCGCCGACGCCTAAAACTGCTTCAGACAAGCCAGCGTCAGCGTCTAAGTCGGAGGCTTCGAATAAACCGAAGGTAGATCCAGAACCAGCCAAGAAGGCTGCTGCGCCTGTCCCGCCCAAGGCTGAAGCTTCCAGTGACCGCCCAACGCGGGACGGTGCTGAAGCCGCCAACGCTGCCGCTCAGGGTAAGCGCCGGGTGGTCATCGACTCACAGGCCAATCGGCGCCCCGCGCAAGGCGGACCCCCAGGTGGAGGCGGACCTGGTCGCCGTCCACGCCGAAAGGGTGGCCGCCGACGTTCCTACGAGGAGGTTTTCGGGGACGTAGAGGAGAAGCTTGAGGCTCCAACAGCGTCGACTGATGTGATCAAGGTCAACTCCGGGGCGACAGTCAAGGATGTCGCTGAGTACCTAGGAGTACCAGTTCCCGATGTCATCAAGCAGCTGATGATGCTCGGCGAAATGGCGACTCTTACTCAGACACTTTCCGATGAGGTCATAGAGGTTCTCGCTGTGGAGCTCGACCGAAACGTTGAGATTGTCCACGCGGACGAGGAAGAGATTCAACTCCCCGATGTAGACGACGTTGAGGCAGACCTAAAGGATCGCCCGCCAGTCGTAACTGTCATGGGCCACGTGGATCACGGGAAGACGTCCCTTTTGGACGCCATTCGTTCGACGGAGGTTGCAGCTGGGGAGGCGGGTGGCATAACCCAGCACATTGGTGCTTACCAAGTGCATGTTGATGACCGTCTGGTGACCTTCCTCGATACGCCGGGACACCAAGCCTTCACCGCGATGCGTGCCCGCGGTGCGCAGGTCACCGATATCGCAGTGATTGTTGTCGCCGCTGATGACGGTGTGAAGCCTCAAACAGTTGAAGCCATTGACCATGCGAAGGCTGCAGGAGTGCCGATGCTTGTGGCGCTCAACAAGATTGACAAGGAAGGTGCTCAGCCGGATCGGGTCAAGGGCGAGATGGCCGAGATTGGCCTACAGCCTGTTGACTGGGGTGGGCAAACGGAGTTCTGCTCTGTCTCAGCAAAGAGTGGCGAAGGTCTTGAGGAGCTTCTCGAAACTCTCGTTGTCATGGCTGATCTCGAGGAACTCAAGGCCAACCCCGACACTGAGGCCTCAGGGACTGTGATCGAGTCGCGCCTTGACCCTGGCAGAGGCGCAGTCGTCAGCATCTTGGTTCAGCGTGGAACCCTGCGAATCGGCGATCCACTAGCTGCGGGCGCTCATTGGGGCAGAGTCAGGGCAATGCATGACCACACAGGCGCTCGCGTTGAAACTGCAACACCAGGCGAACCTGTCGAGGTTCTCGGGTTCGACTCA
Organism: uncultured Solirubrobacteraceae bacterium; assembly: GCA_964654785.1. Lineage (GTDB taxonomy): Bacteria > Actinomycetota > Thermoleophilia > Solirubrobacterales > Solirubrobacteraceae > WLNJ01. The sequence continues at coordinate 5,198 of CAZZKI010000069.1, read as the reverse complement.
GTTCCGGATGCGGGTGAGTTTGTGAAGGTCTTCGAATCTGATCGCACTGCCCGCGACTCTGCACGGGAGAAGGCCCACCGCCTCAAAACCGAAGCTCTTGCCCGGAGAACTGGACGCCGGGTCTCCCTTGAGGAGCTTTTCGTCAGCGGCATTCAAGAATTGAATTTGGTCCTCAAGGCCGATGTTGCCGGTTCGATTGAAGCCATCGAGGACGAGATCGCCAAGCTTCCTCAGTCTGAGGTTGCCGTGCGCGTCATCCACAGCGCAGTTGGTGGAATTAATGAGTCGGACGTGATGCTCGCCGCTGCTTCTGGCGCCGTGGTTCTCGGATTCAACGTCCGTCCTGTCGGTGATGCGCGCGCTGTTGCTGACCGTGAGGGCATCGAGGTTCGAACCTATTCAGTGATCTACCGAGTCCTTGAAGACCTGCGCGACGCAATGGGAGGTATGCTGGCTCCTGAAGAGGTGGAACATGCCCTTGGAACAGCTGAGGTTCGTCAGATCTTCAAGGCTTCCAAGATCGGAACGATCGCAGGCTCCTATGTTGTTGCGGGCAAGCTGGAGCGGGGTGCCAGCGCTCGTCTTGTGCGTGACGGCACAGTGATCTACGACGGCTCGATTGACACGCTCAGGCGATTCAACGACGATGCTCGCGAAGTACTCGAAAACTTCGAATGCGGCGTTGTGCTCAAGGATTACGCGGATGTCAAGGAAGGCGACGTCATCGAAGCCTACGAGACCAAGCACGTCGAGCGCGAGCTCTCCTAGCGCTACATCGCAGGTGGCGAGGCAACAGTGAGTGGATCTCGAATGAGGCGAGTTGACGAGGCCATCCGAGAGGTTCTCGGCCAGGCGATCTCGGATGAGATTCAGGACCCTCGTCTCGGGTTCGTAACAGTTACTGGAGTGGATACCAGCCCCGATCTCAAGCATTCCAAGGTGTATGTGAGCGTGCTTGGTGATGATGTCGCGAGAGACGATTCGCTCGACGCCCTTCAATCTGCGCATGGGCGACTGCAAAGTGTTGTCGCAACGCAACTGCGGTTGAAGCACACTCCTGAGCTTCGCTTCTTCTACGACGACTCCGTTGACCGCGGTATGCGAGTTGATGAGCTCCTCGAAGCAGAGGACGAGACGCTATGAGCAGCACTCTTGCCGATGCAGTCGCAGCGCTCCAGACTGAGGCCAACCTTGTGCTTTTGACTCATGAGCATCCCGACGGCGATGCCGTGGGGTCGCTTGTTGGGTTGCACCGGGTGTTGAGCTCAGCTGGTATCTCAAGCCAGATCTACATCAATCCAGAGGACCAACCAGCAGTCGAGTACAGGTTTCTGCTCGATGGCTCAGCTGTGACTGAGCAGGTACCTTCGCAGCTGTCAGAAACGACCTTGGTAATTCTCGACAGCGGAAATCTTGAGCGCTCGGCGATTGGAGTTTCAGGCGAAAGCGCCAAACTAATCGTGAACATTGACCATCACCACGACAACACTCGATTCGGGGCAATTAATCATGTTGATGCAGACGCCTCATGCACCGCAGAGATTGTTTGGTCAATTGCCAACGAATTAGGCGCGACGATTGATCAACTCGCGGCTAAGGCCCTTTACATCGGGCTTGTCACTGACACAGGCCGCTTCATGTACTCGAACACTGGTGTCAAGGCCCACCAGATGGCGGCAGATCTCATTGGCTCAGGGCTGGAGCCAGCTCCAATGTTTAGGCGAATCTACGAGGGAGTTCCAGAGGGCAGGGCGGCTCTGCTTGGCCGGGCTCTCTCGAAGGTGGAGCGCCATGCTGAAGGTGCAGTAAGTCTGGTCCTTCTCACGCGCGCTGATTTCGACGAGTGCGGAGCCATTGACGGGTGGTCAGAAGGAATCATTGACCACCTGAGGGCGCTGTCTGGAACGAAGGTCGCTGCTGTCATCAGAGAGCCGTCAGGGTCACCTGACAATCGCCGCATAAGCCTTCGAGCTTCAACCGACGAGGTTGACGTGTCGGCAATCGCTCGAGCCGGGGGAGGAGGAGGACATCCAGGAGCTGCTGGCTTCAGCTCCGATTTGCCACCAGCTGAATTGATCAGCTTCATTGTGGACTCGGCGGTAAAGGCAGGCGCGATCTGAGTACGGACTCGCATGTGCTTCTGGTTGACAAGCCCTCCGGTGTCACATCCCATGATGTCGTCGGTGGGATTCGGCGGAGTCTTCCCAAGGGAACGCGAGTCGGTCACGCCGGGACTCTTGATCCCTTTGCTACAGGTCTTCTCATCGTGCTCGTGGGACGAGCAACTCGCACGCAGAAGTACTTCATGGGTCTCGATAAGGAATACCTTGCGAAGGCCCGGTTTGGAGCTGTCTCAACCACACTCGACCGCGACGGTGAGGTGTCTGAGACCGGTGTAGTGCCAGTGGGTGAGCTCAGCCTTCCGACTGGAAAGATTGAGCAAATCCCGCCTAAGTTCTCTGCACTTCATGTCAACGGCAAGCGAGCTCACCAGTTGGCCCGCGAGGGTGTGGAGTTCGACCTGCCGCCACGGATCATCCACGTCCACGCGTTTGAGCAACTGTGGGCAACGGGCTCGGAGCGCGGTTTTCGGATCAGATGTGGCTCTGGGACCTATGTTCGCTCGCTCGTGGCCGATTTGGGAGACGCTTACTGCGAGGAGCTCAGGCGGACGGCAATAGGACCTTTTCGGCTTGCTGAGGACTACGCTGACTCGCCACCTCAAGGTCTTGAGCTGATTGATGCCCTCGCCGAGGTTATGCCAGCTGTGAGCGTGGATGATGAAGATGCGTTTGCTATGGCCAACGGTCGCCCAATCAAGATTTCGGGCCTGTCCGATGGGCCTCACGCAGTTATCGGGCCGGAAGGGCTGGTTGCAATAGCCGAACTTCGAAACGACGGACTGCTGGCATCAAGCGTCGGATTCGTTGGCTGATCTACTCTCTCGTTCAATGTTGATCAGTAGCCCAGAAACAGCTGCGTCGCGCCCGAGGCAAATTGCGATCGGCGAGTTCGATGGCGTCCATCGGGGTCACATTGCAGTGATCGGCGACGCCGACACGGTCCTGACATTTGAGCCTCATCCTCGAGCCGTGGTCGGACCCACTGGAGCGCCCGAACTTCTAACCACGCTCGACCAGAAGGCCGACCTCATCCAAAACCTGGGGGTAAAGGAATTGGTGGTTGCCGAATTTGATGAGCGCTTCAGCCAGCTCACTCCTGACGAGTTCATCGATTCAGTACTTATTGATGCCCTGGGCTGCACCACTGCGCGAGTAGGGAGCAACTTCCGGTTCGGTCGAGGCGCCGCCGGTACGAGCGACACGCTATTGAGCGACGAGAGATTCGAGACCGTTGTTGCAGATATCTTGGAATGGGAAGGGACGCCCGTTTCCTCATCGGCGATACGCGACCTCCTTCGCGAAGGGGAGATACCTCAAGCGAACGCCCTGCTTGGACATCGCTTTGAGATGCGCGGGACTGTCATTGAAGGCGCTAAGCGGGGTCGTGAGCTCGGCTATCCAACAGCAAACGTCTGCCCGGTACAAGGATGCATCGTGCCGGCCTATGGTGTTTATGCGGTCCTAGCCAATGGGTTGCCCGGCGCAGCAAGCTTGGGAATCCGCCCGTCAATTGAGGACGACGACCAAGTACTCCTTGAGACGTATCTGCTCGACTGGGATGGCGACCTCTATGGACAAGAGCTGAGAGTGGAGTTCCTCGAACGCCTCCGACCAGAGGCGAAGTTTGAATCACTCGATGAGCTGGTCACGGCCATGAAGCTCGATTGCGAACGGGCAGCCGCCATCGCCGGACCGCACGCTCGATAACGCGGGATACTTCGAACGGGCGGCCCCTGCTACCTTTCACGCATATGAACTTGACTTCAGAACGGAAGCGCGAAATTGCAACGGAGTTCGGTGGAGGCCCTCAGGACGTTGGTCGGACCGAAGTGCAGATTGCAATGCTCACAGAGCGCATCAATCACCTCACTGAGCACCTCCGCGAGCACAAGAAGGACCACGCCTCCCGGAGGGGACTTCTCAAGCTTGTTGGTCAACGCCGTCGCTTTCTTGACTACCTGAAGCGCAAAGATCTCGAGGGCTACCGCGGGCTCGTCGAGAAGCTGGGCCTGCGTAGGTGAGTATTCTCTCCGCAGGTGCTGAGGTGCCAGAGATCAGCCTTGGAAAGGCTGACGGGACCCAGTTCACCAACGCGGACTTGGACGGGAACACAACAGTTCTCGTCTTTTACCCCTTCGCTTTCAGCCCAGTTTGCACCGATCAGTTCCAGATCTACGAAGAGGTTCTGGGCGAGATCACTGGTCGCGGAGCGCAGATATTTGGAGTTTCCTGCGATTCGCCTTATTCACAGACAGCATTCATCGAGAAGATGGGTGTCACGATTCCGCAGCTTTCCGACTTTGAGCCTAAGGGAAGGAACTGCTCCGCCTTTGGAGTTCTCCACCCAGGTGGATTCCCTCAGCGCGCCATCATTGTGATTGGCCCGGATTCGAAGGTTGCGTGGAGCTACGAGGCTGACAGCCCGGGCGAACTTCCCGGCGCAAACCTGATCTTCGACGGCCTCGATGCCGTTGGAGCAGGCAGCTGACCCTCAGCAGCAGCGCTCCTCAGCCGCCAGGCGACTTAGACCGGGTCACCGGGCCGCCAGCGGCCAGTGTTGTAATTCTCTACGCGGACTTTGAGTGCGCACGGTGCGGGCTCGCTTGGGAGAAACTGCGTAAGTCCAAGCTCCGGTACGGCCTCAGACATTTTCCGGTCACAAGCGGTCACCCGAGGGCGCGCGCAGCGTCGGCTGCCGCGGAGGCTGCTGCCATCCAAGGGAAGTTCTGGGAGATGGTTGCGTTGCTCTTCGCTGATCAGGGAAGGCTGGACCCGCCGCACCTCTGGGAACGAGCAGAAACACTTGAGCTCGACTTGGCTCGCTTCGACGCGGACATGCAATCCGACCGGGTGATTGAGCGCATCAGATCTGACTTCCGCGCTGCGATTCGCGCAGGGGTTGCCACAACCCCCACATTCCTTGTCCACGGCCGGCTTGAGCCTGGCGTTCCGTCTGCTGAAAACCTGCAGGATTGGGCTGCCTGAGGACTCGGAACCTCATTGGCACGCTACTCTTCGCTCATTCGGAAGAAAATGAAAACGAAGCATCAGGCCGACCGAAGGGCCTGACAGACA
>CAZZKI010000068.1:0-6650 GCA_964654785.1 uncultured Solirubrobacteraceae bacterium | reverse complement strand
AAGCAGTGGGGGTCCCGAACAGAAGCACCACCAGCAATGCCAAAGCTGAACATTCGAGGCTCAGGAGGAGGGCATCCTGAGATTCGGGGCTGCTGAGTTGGTCAATTAGTACTGATGGGCTGTTGGCGGTCAGCAGAGCAGCCACCGGAATAGTTACGAAGGCAAATGTCAGAGCCAACGCAAACCACATGGCCACTGAGGCCAAGCTTCGCCAGAGTTTCGTCACTTCGCTTGAGCGGGCAAGAAGCCATGGTTGACGAGGATCTTCTGAGCGGAGGGGGCAACGAGGGCAGCTATGAACTTGGCAGAAGCAGCCTCACGACCTGTCCCCCTCACAACGACCGCAGCGCACTCAGTCATTGACCCGAGCGCGACTGGAATCTGAATCGCTTTGAGTTCGCCCTTGCTGGCTTTCACATCAGTCTCGTAGAGGATTGCTGCTTGAACTGTTCCACTTCTAACTTTGGCGCTCACGCTTGCGGCATCGGGCTCTCGGCTACGGATATTGGCTCTTACTCTCGCTTGGGTTGCCGGTGGCAGAGCAGCGAGGATCTTGTCCGCATATGCACCGATTGGGACCGACGGGCTCCCGATTGCGACCGTCACCCCGGTCTTGGCCAAGTCTTCGATCGAGATGATCGCTGAGTTCTTAGAGGAAACCGCCACAACGACACGGTTTCGCGCAAAGACGACTGGAGCTTCTGTAAGGCCCTCTGAGGCCAATTGAGACGGGATCTTCAGGCTCGCTGCGAGGAACACATCCGGCTTACGCCCTGCGCGAATGGCCGTTGCCGCAGCATCAGACCCTGCAAACTCAAGTTGAACTGGCCCACCTGGATACGCCCCTGCGATCTCCGAGATTGCTGACTTGAGCGAGGTTCCAGATGTGATCTTGAGAGGTCCAGTTCCACCGGTATCGCCACAGCCAATCAGCGCAGCAACGCCCAGAAACGGCAGAAATAAGCTGGGCCAGCGGAGGGATCGCACGAACGGCATCGTGGCAGTTTCGCAGCCATTGACACGAGATTGGCGCGGCGCCGCTGGCGCAAAGCCGCTCTACATGCGACCCTTGAGGGAGTGATTGACCGTTTTCTCGGCCGCATGTTCCGCGCTGCGGGCCCCGACTATCCATTCAGGGCCGCTTGTGCCGTACTTCTGATTGGGCATTTTGTCGTTGCCCTTGCAGTAGTGCTGCTTGCTGTGCAGTTCCATTTCAGCCAGCGGCAGTTCCTCACAGCGCTGGCTCTAGCGGAGTCGCTGATGCTGCTTGGGAACCTCATCTCGGCTTGGCGTTTGAGGGCTGCATTGAGCGGGGTGCGAGCAGCCCTTGCGGGAGAAACGAAGGATGAGGAGAGCCTCCGCCGTGCGTGGGGTTCACTCGTTGCGCTTCCGTCGAGGCACTTCAAGCTTGCTCTGCAGCGCAATGCGATCGGCACGCTGGTGCCTCTGGTGATCTGGACTGTTTGGAACCAGCACTTGCCGCTTTGGGCGGCCCCGCTGCTGTTCGCAGCTGGCATCGTGATCCTCATATACGGGTTCCTGCTGCGGTTCCTTGTTCTGGAGATCGTTTGGCGGCCACCGCTGGCAGCGATCTCTTCCATGTTGGAGGGGCGGATCGAGCGCGGCGACGCGCTTGGCGCCAAGCAGCTTTCGCTGCAGTCGCGTCTCCTCCTGGGTATCCCGTTGATCAACCTGATCACCGCGACGATCGTTGCCACTCTCTCGCAAGGGAGCTCTTCGTCCGGCCTTGAGAATCTGCGAGGCGATGTGGTCCTTGCTGCATTGGTTGCGACCACAGTCTCGCTTGGTTTGTCACTCTTGTTCTCCCGCTCAATTCTTCTACCGATGGCGGAGATTCGGCTTGCGGCAAGAAACGCTCGCGGTGGTGATTTCTCAGTCCGAGTGCCTGTGCTTACAGCTGATGAGATCGGGCGCCTCGCGGTGGACTTCAACGCACTGATGGACGGCATGCAGGAGCGAGATCGCCTCGAGACCGCGCTTGAGACTTTCTCCGATCCAGCGATTGTGGAGGCAGTCAAGACTGAGGACACTGCAACGCTGGTCACGAGCGAAGCTGACATCACAGTCCTCTTCGTGGACATCCTCGGCTTCACAAGCTTTGCCGAGAGGACAACTCCACAAGCTGTTGTTGACAGGCTCACCGACTACTTCGACATGGTCGTTCCGGCCATTGAGCGGAACGGCGGTCACGTCAACCAGATGTTCGCCGACGGGCTTATGGCTGTGTTCGGGGCACCCGAGGCTCTCCCGGGGCACCCAGACAAGGCTGTGGACGCAGCTTTGGAGATTGTGACTCTGGTCAAGAGCCGCTTCGGCCCTGCTCTGGAGATCGGAATCGGGATCAACTCTGGTCCAGCAGTGGCCGGAGCGATCGGAGGCGGTGGTTCAGCACGCTTCACAGTGATTGGTGACACCGTGAACACCGCCGAGCGAGTCGAGCGCGCGACCCGCATCACGGGCGACACCATCCTGATCTCCGGCGCGACCCACTCGCGGCTTGCTCGAGATCACGGAGGGTTTGACGAGCGGCCAGCAGTTCCAATGAAGGGCAAGAGCGCTCAAGTCCGGCTCTGGGCGCCAAGGCTGCTCAGCGCTGTCGAGGGACTCGGCGGGACAGACCTTGAGGACGTTGCAGCCGCAGCACCTGACGGCTTGATGGGCGAGTTCAACGTCGTACGTCGTGACGACGACTGACGGCCGAGCTGCTCGCGCATGGGCTGCCGTTAAGGCAGTCTTTGGGCGCCTTGGCCGAGACAATGTCACCGGGCTAGCAGCGATGGTCGCTTACAACTTGGCGATCTCGGTCGTCCCGCTGGCCGTCCTCGCACTATGGCTGGCTGGCCGAATTGCGGGCTCAGCTGAGTTTGAAGAGGCGATCTCTCGAGACCTTGGAGCGATATTCCCCGGCCCTGCCGACGGCACTCTGCAGTCACTGCTTGGGCGGATTCGGACTGGCGCCCCCGGCCTCGGGATCGCGGCGATCATCTTCAGTATCTGGACGGGAATGAGCTTCTGGGGCGCGATCGACACCGCTTTTGACCGGATCTACGAACTTCCTTCGCGTGGCTGGATCAAGCAGAAGCGGTTCTCGTTCCTGATGCTCTGGCTGGTCGTGCTCTTCATGGCTGCGACCATCGCAGTGCCGATTGCCCAGAGTGCGATCGCAGGCGTTCGCAAGGACCTTCCATTCGGCTTGGACGCAGTGCCCGGAACCGCGCTGGTCTTCTCGCTGGCGCTAGGCGTTCTACTGCTCTTCCTGACTCTGCTCGCGATCTACTCGCTCTGCCCGAATCGCCGCTTGCCATGGCGTGAGGTTTGGCCCGGGGCGCTTTTCTCAACAGTGGTCATCGCGGCCACCGACTACATCTATCCGTACTACTTGACCAATGTGAGCTCAGTCTGGAGGTTCGGCACCACTGCCGTATTCCTCGTGATCGTTTTGGCTTGGTTCTACCTGGTCGCGCTCGTAATTCTGCTTGGGGCGGAACTCAATGCTTGGCGCCTGGAGCGGCGCCGCGCTAGGCGCGCGGCGCTGACACGACTGACTCCTGCCACAGGAGACGCTCAGGACGTCAGGTCCGAAGCCATCTCCCTGAAGCAGTCGACATAAGCGTCCACTGAGGCTTCGTCGTGCGTGACGGAGAGTGTCCACTCTTCCTCACGGCCGGGGGTCATGAAGATCCCGCGATTCATGTTGTAGAGCCAGGCGAGATCACACAGGTCGCTGTCTTGGTTCTCCTTGAAGGTGGCGTAGTCAACAACCTTCTCTGTGGAGAAGGTGACGCAACCCTTGGAGCCAATGCCGACTGAGTACCCAGGCAGGTTGAACTCCTCAAGGACTTCGTCGCAGCCAGCGAGGATGCGGTCGTTGAGACGATCGAGGTGGGCGTAAGCCTCGGGAGTCATTACCTCAAGCAGGTTTGCCCGAGCCGCTGCCATACCGAGTGGGTTTCCGTTGTAGGTGCCTACTTGGTAGACGGTTCCGTCCTCAACGCAAGCCATGACTTCTTCGGTGCCACCGATAGCTCCGATTGGAACCCCGCCGCCGAGTGCCTTTGCGAGCGTCACCAAATCGGGCTTGACTCCGAACTTCTCTGTTGCCCCACCTGGCGCAATGCAAATGCCAGTCTTGACCTCATCGAAAATCAGAACGACGCCCATGCGCTTGGTGATTTCACGGACAGCTTCGAGGTAGCCGGGCTCAGGCAGCACGACACCAAGGTTCATCATCGCTGCCTCCATGATCACGCAGGCAGGTAGGCGCCCTTCGGCTTTGAGTTCCTCGAGGCGGCGCTCCATACCCTCAGCGTCGTTGAAGTGCACTGCGTGAACGTGGTCAATGGTGCTCTGCGGAATTCCGCCTCCATAAGGGAGGGAAGCGAGGTGGTCGCCATCGCTGATCTTGTCGTAGGCGACTCCGATCGAAACCATGACTGTGTCGTGGTGGCCGTGGTAGCTGCCGAAGATCTTCATAACATCGTCGCGGCCCGTGTGACCACGAGCGATGCGGATCGCGTCCATCGTCGACTCAGACCCGCTGTTCGTGTAGCGCCACTTGGGCAGGCCCCAACGCTTTCCAAGTTGCTCTGCGACGACGATGGCGTCCTCCGTTGGAGCCGCGAAGTGGGTGCCGAGGGAGTAGCGCTCTTGAATCGCGCGGCCGATGGCAGGGTGGGCGTGCCCTTGGACCATCGAACCGAAGCCGTTGTGGAAGTCGTACATCTCGTTGCCGTCAACGTCCCAAACCTTTGGGCCATTGCCACGCTCGAGGTAGATCGGCCAAGGCGCTCGGGCTTGGTAAGAGGAGGCGACCCCGCCAGCGAGGATTCGGTCGGCACGGGCATACATCGCCTCTGACCCGCGGGTTGACTCGTTAAGGCGTGCCTCTTCCCTGTCGGTCAGTTCCTTGATGCGGGTCCGGTCAATCTCAATTGGCGTTGTCGACGACATTTCTTCCTCCAGTTAGGTGACAACATTCTAACTACTGTCTGATGTTTGGTGGAATGTAGTTAGCCACTGCGCGCACTAATTGGGCACGCTTTCGTTTTTGGGGCTACACAGATTCCGCTCTCCCGGGTAGTCTGCGCAGACCCCAAGCAGGCGAGGATTCACATGAGCACTTCAGAGGACACCGCACAGACCGACTCAGGCAACGAGGCCGCACAGACCGACTCAGGCAACGAGGCCCAGTTCCATGGGGGACGGCTTATCGCCAAGCGCCTCAAGGCTCACGGCGTTACAAAGCTTTGGACTCTCTCTGGCGGCCATATTTTCCCGATCTATGACGGCTGCCGCGAAGAGGGCATTGACATCGTTGACGTGCGCCACGAGCAGACCGCTGTGTTTGCAGCAGAAGGCTGGGCAAAGGTCACCCGCGAGCCGGGAGTTGCAGCGCTTACTGCGGGGCCTGGCGTAACCAACGGGATCAGCGGCATTGCTGGGGCCCAGAGCAACCAGTCGCCTGTGATCGTCTTTGGCGGCCGCGCACCGCAGATGCGATGGGGAATGGGCTCACTTCAGGAGTTTGACCACGTCCCGCTGATCAAACCGGTTACGAAGTTCGCTGGGACTCCAATGTCCACCGATGAGATCCCAACAATGGTTGACGAAGCCTTCAACGCTTCCCTCTCAGCTCCGTCAGGCCCGAGCTTCCTTGACTTCCCGATGGACTTTGTGTTCTCGGAAGGTGCAGACGTCAGCTCCGACGCAGCTGATTCACCTCGCCCTTGGGATGGCCCAGCCGCTTCGGGCGCTGACCTCGACACCGCAATTGAGTTGCTCAAGAATGCAGACCGCCCTGCAGTCATGGCCGGCACCAACCTCTGGTGGGGGCGTGGTGAAGTGGAGCTCCTCAAGCTCTGCGAGGAACTGGGTGTTCCTGCGGCTGTCAACGGTATGGCCCGCGGTTCGATTCCAGCTGACAGCCCGATTTTCCGCAGCCGTGCCCGCGGCGCAATGCTCAAGGAAGCTGATGTTGCTTTGGTTATCGGAGTCCCGATGGACTTCCGCCTTGGCTTTGGTGGAACGTTTGGCGAGGAGACGAAGTTGATCGTGCTTGACGTTGCCAAGCCTGAGCGTGCACATCCGCGCGAGGTGGCAGCTGAGCTGTATGGAGCGCTTCCAGCAACGCTCGCTGCCATTCGTGAGGGAGTAGGCGGGGCGCTTGACACGAAGGCTTGGCTTGATTCAACAGCTGCGATTGAGGCCGAGAAGCGAGCGGCTGAGGAAGAAGAGATGAACGATCCTCGCGCTCCGCTTCACCCAATGCGCCTCTACAAGGAGCTCTCAGAGTTCATTGATCGCGATGCCATCGTCGTCGTGGATGCAGGTGACTTCGGCTCCTACGCGGGTCGTGTGATTGATTCGTACGAGCCAGGATCATGGCTCGACCCAGGTCCGTTTGGTTGCCTCGGAGCTGGCCCTGGCCAAGCACTCGCTGCCAAAATCGCCCATCCAGATCGCCAAGTTGTTCTGATCCTCGGTGACGGAGCGTTCGGGTTTGCTGGGATGGAGTACGACACGCTCGTGCGCCATGGAGTCCAAGTTGTTGGCGTAATGGGTAACAACGGAATCTGGGCGCTCGAGAAGCACCCAATGGAGTTCCTTTACGGCTACTCAGTCGCTGCTGA
>CAZZKI010000067.1:0-6714 GCA_964654785.1 uncultured Solirubrobacteraceae bacterium | reverse complement strand
ATGTCCTTACGGTCACCCCGGTAGCCAATCGCGTATTCGGGCTTCCTGATCGTCGCCATGACTTGGACGACGTCCTGCCCTGAGGCCCGGGCGTAAGCGACTCCAGCTTGGTACGAGAACCCGAAGTCGGCCTTGCCGTTGGCCACGAGAGTTTCCGGAGGCGTGCTGGCGTAAGGGAGGAACTTGACGTTCAGGCCAGCCTCCTTGTAGTAGCCAAGCTGCTGCGCCACGTAGGCGCCCATGTGGTTCGTGTTTGGAGTCCAGTCGAGGGCGACGGTGACTGTCTGGGTCGGGCCACTGACCTTCACAACCTCGTTGTCGCCAGAGGAACCGCAGCCGATCCCGACCACGCATGCGACGACAAGCGAAGCGATGGCTAGCGTGCGGGCGAGGGCTGGCGGCTTCAGCAACTTAGACTCCGGTTTCGATTAGACGATGAATTCTTCTTCTGGACTACGCGCGGCGGGGGCCGCACGGCGCATCATTCCGACAGTGGCCGTCGTTGCGGTCTTGCTCGCGGCGTGGCAGCTGTATTCAAACCACGGTGGGCCGGGTGACGATGTCCTACCGCCACCGTCGAAAGTCTTCAGCGCAGGCTGGGATGACAAGGTGTCGCTTTGGTCAAACCTTCTGCCAACGCTTGGTGAGGTTGCGCTCGGCTTTGCTCTTTCGCTCGCGTGCGCATTCCTGCTTTCAGTCGTAATTGACAGGTCGAGCTTTGCCCGCAGAGCACTGATGCCAGTTCTGATTGGTAGCCAGACCTTGCCGATCATCGTCCTTGCCCCCCTAGTAGTCATCTGGTTTGGCTTTGGACTGCTGCCGAAGGTCCTGCTGGTGGCACTGGTGACTTTCTTCCCCCTTGTAGTCGGCCTGCTTGAGGGTTACGCGACCACCGAACGAGATGCCACCACTCTGATGGCAACCATGGGTGCCTCGTGGTGGACGGAGTTCCGCCTGCTCCGCTTCCCTTCCGCCCTGCCTAGCTTCTTCACTGGTTTGAGGATCTCCCTCACCTACGCAGTGGTGGCGGCGATCTTCGCCGAGTACGCCGGGGCTGAGAAGGGCCTTGGGATTTACATGCAGACGGCAAAGGCCTCGTTCAGAACTGACTTGGTCCTCGCAGCAGTCCTGCTGACTGCAGTTTTGACGCTGATCCTCTACGGCCTTACATTCGTCCTCCAGCGGCTGGTCATGCCGTGGTGGTTTGAGGAACGGAGGCTCGGGCAGTGAGCGCCTCGTCAATCCAGATCAGTGGCCTTACTAAGTCATTCCAGGGGGAAGCAGGCCGCCTCGAAGTGCTGGACGGTGTCTCCCTATCGGTCAACCCAGGTGAGTTTGTCTCAATCCTTGGACCAAGCGGCTGCGGCAAGTCCACGATCTTTGCTCTGCTTGCCGGGATCGAACAGCCCGACGGCGGTGAGATTCTCATCGGCGGAGAGCCGGCCGGTCCGGAACGGCCGTTCGCGTGGATGCCTCAGCGTGACGTACTTCTGCCGTGGCGGAGCGTCCGCGACAACATTGCGCTCGGCTCGGAAGTTGCTGGCCGGCGGCCAAAGCCAGAGGCTCGCGCAACAGCTGACTCCCTTCTTGGGGAATTTGGCCTCTCAGAGTTTGGCGACTCTCGCCCTTTCCAGCTGTCGGGTGGCATGCGCCAGCGAGCTGCGCTTGCCCGCACAGTGGCCCAAGGGCGTGGCGTGTTGCTACTCGACGAGCCATTTGGCGCCCTCGACTCCCTGACTCGAACTGAACTTCAGCTTTGGCTTGAACAGATCCGAGCTCGCGAGCAGTGGACCGTTGTCTTGATCACCCACGATGTGCGCGAGGCAGTCCTGCTCTCAGACAGGGTCTATGTCTTGAGCGAGCGGCCAGCGAGAGTCGCAACGGAAATCGATATCAACCTTCCTCGCCCGCGCAATGTCGACACTCTCTCCAACCCACAGGCAGCAGAGCTCGAGGCGAGCCTCCTCCACGCCCTTCATGTGGGAGAGCTCACGGACTGAGATGAATAGACGCGCAGAGGGACTGGCGATCGCAGTCGGCGGTGCTACCGGCGCGATCATTCGAGTGTCGCTTGACGGAGCCCTGCCGATAGGTAGCGGCTTCCCGTGGGCAACATTTCTGTGCAATGTCGTTGGGGCGGCGATTCTTGGCGCGGTTGCTGCGGCCCCGGTCTCCGCTGGCCGGTTAGGCAATCTGCGCATGCCTCTGCTGGGCATCGGCTTCTGCGGTGGCCTGACTACCTTCTCCGCGCTTAGCTGGGAGCTCTTTGACCTGCTGGACAGAGGGTCCGTTGCGATGGCAGTCGTCTACGCAACGCTGAGCTTGGCTCTGGGATTAGGAGCGCTGGTGATGACTAGGCGCATAACTCTTGCCCGAGTTGGCGCTGGGGGCAAAGGATGAGCAACAGCGTCATCGCCGGGGTCGTCGGACTTGGTGCCTTGGGGGCAGTCTTAAGAGCTGCTGTTCAAGGCTTCACTCTCAAGCGGGAACGAATTCCATTTATTGCCGGAACTCTGATCGTCAACTTCACTGGCGCCTTCCTGCTCGGAGTTCTGCATGGGGCTGGGGCGAACAGCACTCTGGTTCGCCTCTCTGGAGCTGGCTTCCTCGGAGCTTTCACCACATTCTCCGGCTGGATGCTTGAAGCAGAGCGACTCAACGGAATCTCCCGAAGGTTCGCAGCCGCGTACTTGGTGGTTCCGTTGGTTATAGGACTTGTCCTGGTTTGGCTTGGCTACCTTCTCGGGCAAGCGCTGTAGCGCCAAGACCTGAACTAGGGATGCGGGCTGATCCGTAGAATCAGTACCCCGCCCCCGGCCCAACTACCCAAGGAGTAGGCATGCAAACAAAGACAAGAACTCTGCTCGTCACCGGACTTTTCGCAGCTATGGCTGTAACGGCAGGATGTGGATCAACCTCAAGCAACAACGAGGCTGCAAACCCCAACACTGAGACGACTGCGAAGACCGTTGCCGAGAAGGCTGTCGCGAAGGCGAAGGCTGCTTCGCAAACAGTGATGGTTGCCTCACCAGCGAGCGGTCAACTTCAGTTCGAGCCGAAGAACCTGACCGCCAAGGCCGGAGTCGTGAAGTTTGACTACGACAACCCAAGCCAAGTGCCTCACAACTTTGTGATCTTGGACGAATCAGGCACACCATTTGAGCCAGTAATGCCCGTTTTCTCAGCTGGCAAGAAGTCAATTACCGTTGAACTCAAGGCAGGTACCTACAAGTTCATCTGCCAGCCGCACGAGGCAGCTGGCATGGTTGGCGAGCTCAAGGTTTCCTGAGCATCCCCAGCAGCAGCTTTGCGAGGGCGGTCCTTCGGGGCCGCCCTTCTTCGTTTCAGAACAGTTCCGGCTGAGCGCCGATGCCGAGCTTTGCTTCTGCTGATGCTTGGGAGATCCCAGCTATCTCGACCACCTTGTCGCGGCCCGTATCCCCTTGAATCACGCTGACTCGCGATTTCGGCACACCAACTTCCTTGGCGATCACCTCGCAGACGGCCTTGTTCGCCTTGCCCTCAACCGGTGGTGCTGTGACCCGGACCAAGACCGCGCCCTCTTTGACTCCGGCCACCTTTGATGCGCTCGCCCGCGGGGTCACTCTGATCGTGATCTTGGCTGTGTCGTCTTGGTTGGCCACCTGCCAAGCCTAAGACTGCCTGCCCTGCGATGCTGGGGGAATGACGCAACTTATCTACTTGGAGAGGCCAGCTGCTGGCGAAGCCAAGGGAATGATCATCCTCCACCACGGGAGGGGATCAAACGAACATGACCTGATCGGCCTCGCAGATGTGTTTGACCCTGAGCGGCGGCTTCACATCGTGTCCCCGCGCGCACCGCTTGAATTCCAAGGTATGCCGGGTGCGCACTGGTATGTGGTCCAGCGCGTCGGCTACCCGCACGCTGAGACTTTCCTCCCAGCGCTAAAGGCGCTGAACTCCTTTCACGACTACCTCTACACGGCAACTGGCATCGGACCAGACAGGACAATCCTCGGTGGCTTCTCACAAGGCTCAGTGATGAGCTTCGCCACTGGCCTCTCAGGTGACAGGCCAAGCCCCGCCGGCATCCTCGGGATCTCGGGGTTCATTCCCCAAGTTGACGGCTGGGCACCTGACTTTGCCTCGCGACTCGGACTTCCAGTCCTGATCGCCCACGGCAGGCAAGACCCGGTGATCAGCTACGAATTTGCCGAGCAAGCTAAAGGCCTGATCAAAGCTGCTGGCCTGCCGCTGACGTTCATGCCATCGGACGCAGGCCACAACATCGACCCCCGGCAAGTGCCAGGGATCGTGGAGTGGATCAACTCAACGCTCGGCTAGGACCTGCAATAACGGTGGCGGCAAAGCGCCAAGTCAATCTCCCAAGGGGGTGGCGCTCGTAACCTGAAGTAGAGATGTCAGTACTCGCAGCCATAGCCCTCACGATCATCGCGTTCGCAAAGATCTACATGTTCGGACTGTCCGTTCGCAATGCGATCCGCCCGCGGCCACTTCCGATTCCAGAGACACCAGTGGACCCCGATGGCCCAGACGATGGATGGAAGTGGTGGGAGGAGTTCGACCCTGAGCCCAACCCACCCGAGCCGGTGGACTCAGCCAGAGTTAAGCAGCCACATCTAGCCAGCTTCTAGCTATCTGTCAGACCGATCTCCGGATCGACGAAGACAGCGACCTTTTTCGTTAATCCAGCTGCAGGCGCGGCACTGGAAGTCGTAGCTCTCTTGGCATGCGCAGCAAGGTGCGATTCCGACTTGCTGAATTCAACGCGCGTGTCCTCAGGGACAACGGTCATGGTGGCTTGAAGTACCTGGCCTGAGCCTGTCCCCACGATTTGGACATCGCTCATCGTCGCGATCATCGTCAGTGGCTTCTCATCAGTCCCGTAAATAATCGAAACATTGGGAGGGTCCGACTTGAAGCCATCGCCCCCGCCTTTCGACCATTGCGCAACGAACTCGGAGAGCTTCATGATCCCTGCGTCCCGCTCGGGGCGGTCGGTAAACCAAGTAACAACCTTCGAAGTGGCATCAACTGGCATCCGGAATGTCAACTGGCTACTGGTTCCAGACGCGTTTGACATCACCGCATTGTCCCCCTCAAACGAAAAGAGGTAGGAGGGCTTGGAGCTGCTCTGGCTGCTGTCTGACCCGCAACCAGTCGCCAGAGCGCAAACCGCTATGGCTGCCGCTGTAGTGAAGGCGAACCAGATTCGCCGACCGAAAGGGTTCCCAAGAGACGAGTGGCGCGATTGGTCAAACAAGTACCCCCAGGGGGAATCGAACCCCCGCTACCAGGTTGAAAACCTGGCGTGCTAACCGCTACACCATGGGGGCGGGAGCGTCCCGGCAGTTTACGCGGCCGGAGCGGTCGGGAAGGCCGCGGCGGCTCTCGGCTGTGCGACGATCAGAGGTGCGCCTCTAGCTCATCTGGTTAGAGCACCGGACTTTTAATCCGGCGGGCTGGGTTCGAGTCCCAGGGGGCGCACTCAGGAGCGCGGTTCCCGCGCACCGTACCTCGACGTTCCGGAGGCGCTCCGATGTAGCAGCCGGAGGAATGTCGAGCTTGCTAGTAAGACGCGTTCTTGGGGCACGGAGTTACGCGAATAGCGATCTCCGCTGAACCCAAGAGGAACGAGTCCGTCGTCTTCACAACTGCGATCTGCGCGATCTGGCCGGGCCCGAGGGTGACTGGGCCCTGGTTGACGACGATCGCCGAGTCCTGCTTGTACGGAACTCCCAGCGTCGGGACGATTGTGGCGTAGCCACGGCCACCCGGGCACTTGTCGAGTGAGTAGACGATGCTGAAGCCTTCAGTTCGCCCTGGGCGCAGCCCGAACGACGATGCGATCGCAGGCGCACGCTTCTCCTTCTTCTGTTGCGGCGGCGTTCCAACGATGATCGTTACTTGGCTGCCCTGAAGGATGCTGGATCCAGCAGCCGGAATTTGCCCGAGGACAACTCCAATCTCGGATGCAGTTCGGGCGCGGCGAGCAACAAACCTCGGCTCAAGCTGGAGCCCACCAACTCGTGCGCTGGCAGATCCGCCGGTGTAGCCGCGCAGCTTCGGCACAGCCACATACTCAGCCGGCTCATCAACCCAAAGCTTCACTGTGGTTCCCACAGCTGCAACCTGACCTGGTGACGGCGACTGGGCACCAACTCGACCTGGCCTACCGATTCCCGGCGAAGGAAGAACCAGTGTGTCGAGGCGCGCAAGCTGCAGTGCCTGCTTGGCAGCGCTAAGGGGTTGACCTGTGAGGTCGGGAATCGCGGTCGTCCGAGCGCCACCTGAGACGAGCAAGACGATGAAGCCATTCCTGCCGACATTGACTCCCGTTGGGGGCGAGGACCGGACGACTCGGCCCGCGGGCACAAGCGAACTGGTGATGTTGACTGTCTGGACTCGGAAGCCAGCGGCCTTCAGAGCGTCAGCTGCGATCCCACCTTCAAGGTCTGTTGTGTCCGGCACCTCGCCGGGCTTTGGCCCAAGTGAGATCCGCACTCTGATCCGCTCTTCAGTGGTAGTCGTCGCTGGACCTGGAGCGGTACTGGCGATGACACCTGCGGGCCGGTTGGACGCGACCTTGAATGGCATCGTCTTGAAGCCAGCGAGGTTCAGCATCTTCTGGCCGGCCGGGAACTCTTGGCCGACTACATTCGGCACATACTTGCCGCCGCCACAGGCGCTCAAGGAAGCTGCTGCGGCAGC
>CAZZKI010000066.1:0-6726 GCA_964654785.1 uncultured Solirubrobacteraceae bacterium | reverse complement strand
GAATCGCGACTTCTCACTTCGGCACGCACGAAACACTTCTCCGCAACCACATTTGGGGCAGTGCCCCCCTCGATCACACCGAAGTTGGAAGTGGTCTGCGGATCAACCCGACCGGCCGGGTACTTGGACACAGCGGTTGCCGCAGCAGCGATTGCTGAGGCTCCCTCCTCGGGAGCGACGCCGGCGTGAGCTGCTGCTCCCGTGAATTCAATCTCGATGCTGTGATGGGAAGGCGACGAGATAACCACCGTCCCGATGGGAGTCGGATGGTCAAAGACAAAAGCTGCCTCCGCATTGAGGTCTTCCGCGCTTAGAGCGTTTGCCCCCAACAGGCTGATCTCTTCGGCCACAGTGAATATCGCTGTCACGCTGACATCCGGCGGATCATCAGACCAGACTTCCAGCGCTGAAAGCAATGCGCTTACCGCGGCTTTGTTGTCGACGCCAAGGATTCCGTCGCCGCCATTTGTCCAGTGTCCTTCGACTAGCTGAGGCTCGATCACAGTGCCTGTGGGCACGGTGTCTAAATGGGCCGCGACGATGATCGAAAGATGAGGGATGCGACCCTGCACTTTGCAGATCAAATTGCCGACTTGCCCTCGAATGTGCTCGGCTGCTTCATCCTCTCTGCACTCGAGCCCGAATGACTCCAAGCAGTCCCTTACATATTCGGAAGCCAAGCCCTCTGACAGCGAAGGGCTTTGGATCCGACAGAGATCCTGAAAGCGGTTTATGTGGCGGGCGGCTGCGTCTGGTGTCACGCCGCAGAGTCGCTGTGGCTCGCCACACCGTCTCCGGATACCCGGTCTTTGGCTCTGATCAGGGCCGCCCCTACGAAACCATTGAACAGGGGTGCTGGCCGATCAGGCCGGGACTTGAACTCTGGGTGGTACTGGCTCGCCACGTAGAACGGGTGAACGGTGTCAGGAAGTTCCACTGCCTCTACCAGGCGTCCGTCAGGCGAGGTGCCAGAGACAACGAGACCAGCTTCCTCGATCCTCGGACGAAGAAGATTATTGACCTCGTAGCGGTGGCGATGGCGCTCATAGGCCACCTCCTCACCGTAGATCGCTCGCGTGCGGGTGCCCTCGACGAGGGTGACAGGGTCGGCACCAAGCCTCATCGTGCCTCCCATGTCAGCAACTTCCTTCTGCTCGGGAAGCAGGTCAATAGCCGGGTGGGGAGTCTCAGGGTCAAATTCAGTTGAGTTGGCACCCTCCATCCCTGCCACATTGCGAGCGAACTCGCAGACGGCGACCTGCATACCGAGGCAGATTCCCAGGTAAGGAATTCCTTCCTCGCGCGCGATCCTTGCAGCTTCAATTTTCCCTTCAACTCCACGACCACCAAAACCACCTGGGATGAGGATCCCGTCCGCAGCCGTAAGCCGGGCGTGAGCCTCTGGACCTTCAAGTCGCTCCGAGTCAACCCAGTCAATCTCGACCTTGCAGCCATGCCCTACCCCGGCGTGCCGGAGGGACTCAACCACCGAGAGGTACGCATCCTCAAGCTGGACATACTTTCCGACAAGTGCGATTCGTACTGGCTCAACCGCTGCCTCTGCCCTACGAGTCATTGCCTCCCAACCTTCAAGGTCTGGTTCGCCAGCTTCAAGACCAAAGTGGTCCAACACAAACCTGTCTACGCCTTCCTCTCGGAAGGCGAGCGGTACCTCGTAAATGTTTCCTACATCCCGTGCAGAAATAACCGCGTCGGGTGGGACACTCGTGAACAGAGCGATTTTTTCCCGAATGTCTTTCGGAAGGATTGACTCAGAACGACACATCACCATGTCAGGCTGGATTCCAATCCGGCGCAGTTCGTTGACTGAGTGCTGAGTTGGCTTGGTCTTCAATTCACCCGCGTGACCGATCCAAGGCACAAGAGTCAGGTGGATATAAAGACAGCGATTTCGCCCGACCTCAACCGGGAACTGCCTGATGGCTTCCAAGAAAGGAAGCGACTCAATGTCGCCAACAGTGCCACCGATCTCGGTGATCACTACATCAACCTCACCTGACTCAGCAACGAGCTTAACTCGGTTGCGAATCTCGTCAGTGATGTGTGGAACAACTTGGACGGTGGCACCAAGGTAATCGCCGCGGCGCTCGCGCCGAATTACGCTGTTGTAGATGCCCCCCGCAGTTACATTTGATGCGCGCGAAGTGTTCGCGTCGGTAAACCTCTCGTAGTGGCCAAGGTCAAGATCCGTTTCGGCCCCGTCCTCCGTAACGAACACCTCACCGTGCTGGTAGGGCGACATCGTTCCTGGATCGACATTGATGTAAGGGTCGAACTTCTGGATCTGGACACGGAGTCCCCTGGCAACCAACAGACGCCCAATTGAGGCGGCAGCGATGCCCTTCCCGAGGGATGAGACGACACCTCCGGTAACAAAGATGAATCTCGTCTCTCCAGCGGTGCTCACGCTTGAGCAGCCTAGCGAGGAGCCCGGCGACCGGGTGTCAGCCTCCTGCTAGAAGCTCACGTGCGTGGGCCAGTGCAGCATCGTCGCCAGGGGTGCCGCCAAGCATTCGAACCATTTCGTCCTCGAGATCCGCCCCCACGAGTGGCTCAACCTTTGTAACGACATCATTCTTACCGACAACCTTGGCAAGTCTGAAGTGGCGATCTGCACAGGAAGCAACCTGCGGAAGGTGGGTGATGCAGAGGATCTGCCTTCCATTTGCGAGGGCCTTTAGGCGGCTTCCGACGGCCTTGGCGGTGACTCCGCCGATCCCAGCATCGATCTCGTCAAACACAAGAAGGTTTCCGGTTTGGTCTCCACCCTGTTCGGCCGAAACCGCAAGCAGTGCCAGCAGAATCCGGCTCATCTCGCCCCCTGAGGCAACGTCACTGATCGGGCCAACCGGGAGACCAGGGTTCGCTGAGACTCTGAACTCGACTAGATCGGATCCGGTCACACCAGCTTCCGAGAGCGACTCCACGGCGATCTCAAAGACGGCTCCCTCTAAAGCAAGCTCAGCCAACTGGGCCTCAACGGCCGGAGCAAGCCTCCGTGCCGCTTCTACTCGTCCGGCCCGAAGCTCAGTGGCTATCTCGTCTTGTTGTTTCCTAAGGCGCGCTACTTCTGCGGTGGCCCTCGCAACAGCACCTTCGAGATCCTCAAGGTCAGCGAGTCGCTTGGAGGCCACATCCTTGTGCTCCAAGACCTTGGCAACAGTCCCTCCATGCTTGAGCACGATGCGGTCAACCGCAGAAAGCCGCTCCTCGACCTCCTGAAGCCGCTCAGGGGAACCATCGAGACCCTCTGCGAGCAGCCGTGCCTCCCTAGTCAGCTCGGAGAGCTCGATTGAAACCGACGCCGCTCGGGAGCCCAACTCGTCAATAGCCGCATCGAGCCCAGCAATAGAGTCAAAGCCTCGGAGCGCCCCGGCGACCGCGTCGGCTGGGGCCTCAGCATCCGAGCCATCGCCTGCAAGTGATGCTAGGCCCTCCAGAGCAGAGCGAAGGGCATCTACGCTCCTCAGCTTCCCGCGTTCCTCCTTCAACGCGTCCAGATCTTCGAGATCGGCGGCAACTGCCTCGATCTCGGCGACCTCAAACTTGAGAAGGTCAACCTCCCGCTGAGCCGAACCGTCGTCGCCAGCGAGTGCGGACAGATGCTCCTCAGCTGAACGAACCTCAGAATGCAGCTCGGCGGCCTGCTGTCGAAGCTCGATCTGGCGAGGCCCAACAGCGTTGTCTAGAGAGTCAAGCTGGAAGGCGGACAGAGCCAACTTGCGATGCTCATGCTGACCGTGAAAGGAGAGGAGGGCGGATCCCAGCTTCCTCAGATCCCCAACAGTCGCAGTGCGACCATTGATCAGAGCTCTGCTTCTCCCGTCGGGCCAGATGCGACGCGCAAGAACAACCTCGGACGCATTACTTTCGACAATCTCAGTTAACTCGTCAGGCAGGCTTGGAAGAGACTCGAAGACCCCTTCCACGTATGCCTCCTCCGCACTGGGTCGAACTAGACCGCTGCGCGAGCGCTCCCCCAACAGAAGCCCGAGAGCTGTTGCAAGAAGGGTCTTTCCCGCTCCAGTCTCGCCCGTCAGGACATTAAGTCCGGGTCCCAAATCAAGCGAGGCCTCCTCGATAAGGAGAAGGTTCTGAATGCGAAGCTCATGAAGCATCCCCTCGGTTTAGCAGCGAGTGGGGACGCGCAGGCTGGTCTTGACTGTTAGGAGGCCAAACGTCCGAACTTCTGACGCAAACGGTGATAGAAGCTGGAGCCAGGTGTCTGGGCTAGAAGTCCAGCAGCCGGTTGGTAGGAGACCTCGATCGAAGCCCCAGCAGCAAGCTCACCGCAGGGGCGACCGTCTATCGCAAGGTCAACTGGCTCGGCAGAGGATCTGTTGACGAGTTCAACCCGATCGTCAGGGGCAACAAGCAGCGCCCGAGCCGTAAGGGAGTGAGGAGCGATGAACGACACCGCATAACCGGAAACACCCCACGCCACTACGGGCCCGCCGTTGGCGAGGTTGTAGCCAGTGGAGCCAGCAGGCGTGGCTAGGACGACGCCGTCACAGCGAACGCGGCCCACCTCTTCCCCACCAACCAGATAGGCAATGTCTGCCACCCTCAGACCTGGACGCCGCTGAAGCGCCACATCATTGAAGGCAGGCAAGTCACTGTGGTGTCCGGCGCGAAGCGCCGGAAGTTCAATCACATCGAACTGGCCTCGAAGTGCTGTGGACACAGCAGCTTCGAAGCCTTCCTCTGGATCGCTCGCAGCGAGGAATCCCACTTCTCCGAAGTTGATTCCGTAAACAGGCACAGGAGCTGCGGCTGCAGAACGCAGCCCGCGCAAGATCGTGCCATCCCCGCCCAAGCAGATCCAGAGATCCGGACTTACCTGCTGGCCAAGCTCGATAACTCCAAGGCCTCCAAGGCCGTGGCGCTCAATCTCCTCAGCACCAGCAACAACCTGAACACCTGCCTCTGATGCAAGGCGTACGACAGTCTCCGCCGCAGCTCCGGCAACTTCAGGATCGTGATGTGTGACTAGGGCGCAGGTTCTGATCATGGCTCGGCAATCCCGGCTAGTTCAATGATTGTCGCATCCGGAGTCGAGTGCCCCTTCCGAACGTGCATGAAAGTTTCCCGATTGCCCTTCGGCCCAGGCAGGCCGGACGAAGCGAACCCGAGAAGTCCGAGCCCCGACTTTTCAGCGGCTCGGGCAGCGTCAATCAGAGCGGAGCGCCTGGTGCTCGCTTCGCGAACCACTCCTCCCCTGCCGACCGCGCCTTTCCCAACCTCGAACTGAGGCTTGATCAAAAGAACCCCATCGTGCCCGTCAGGAAGGACTCCCGAAATGGCTCCAACAACCTTGGCAACTGCGATGAACGACACGTCGCACACCGCGAACTCAGGCTCCCACGGGAGATCGGCCGGGACAAGATCACGGGCGTTCTTGCGTTCGATCACATAGACCCTCTCGTCTTGACGCAGCGACCAAGCTAGTTCTCCGTAAGCAACATCCAAAGCGATCACTGCTGCTGCGCCCCGCTGCAAGAGACAGTCTGTAAAGCCCCCGGTTGAAGCCCCTACATCTATGCATCTAAGGCCCCTTACATCCAAGCCGAGGGAGTCAAGAGCATTGTCTAACTTGACGCCTCCCCGCGATACGTAGCGCTTGACCTCGGCCAGATCAATGGCGATGTCGTAGGGATAGGTCTGTCCTGGCTTTGCTGCCCGCTCCCGCCCTGGCCCAACGAAGACCTCGCCAGCGAGTACTGCGGCGGCAGCCTTGCTGCGTGTTTCGAACAGCCCACGGTCGGCAAGGAGAACATCCAGTCTGGCCCTGTTGGAACGCTCGGTTTGCATCAAGTTGATTGTGCCAGCAACTGCATGACTGTCTTTGGAGCGTCACGAGAGTCGGCAGTTCGATGAGTTGTGTGGCTGTGTGCTCACACTCACAGTGGGATCGGTGACACTCCGTCACACTGGCGACAGTTGAGTTGCCCCGCCCTAGGGCACGCAACGCAACAGATACAGAGCAGCACAAAATGTATCTCTCCTCCCCGGAAGGGCCCCGTCAAAGGGGCTCTTCCTCTTTGGGGACTAAATCCCGGCTAGTGAGCCACTGGTGTCATTTACTGCCGCAGTCACGCGTTCAGCAATGCGCTCGGGCGTAAAACCGATTTCCTCGTGGAGCAGCGCCGGCGCCCCATGGGTCACGAAGCGGTCTGGAATACCGACCCGAAGAATGCGCGAATCGACACCAGCCTCGTTCAGCGCCTCCCATACGCCCGAGCCGAAACCGCCAGGAAGCGCTCCCTCTTCGATCGTCACGAGGAGGTCATGCTCAGCAGCAAGCTGCGCCATCAGGCCCACATCAATGGGCTTCGCAAAACGGGCGTCAGCGACAGTTGGATCGATTCCGCTTGCGCGGAGAATCTCTGCAGCTTCAAGTGCCTTGCCTACCCCCGAGCCGTAGCCCACCAGGGCAACTCTCGAGCCGTCATGAAGGATCTCGCCAGTTCCTACCTCGATCGGCTCTGGATCAGAGGGAATAGGAACTCCTGCAGCGTTGCCTCTCGGGTAACGCAGAGCAATCGGGCCATCGTCATGAAGCACCGCGGTCCGGAGCATTCGAACAAGCATTGCCTCGTCCCGGGGCGCCATCAGAGTCATGTTGGGAAGACAGCGGAGGTAGGGAATGTCAAACACTCCGTGATGAGTTGGCCCGTCGTCTCCAACGAGGCCAGCACGATCCAT
>CAZZKI010000065.1:0-6764 GCA_964654785.1 uncultured Solirubrobacteraceae bacterium | reverse complement strand
ACCTTGACCGTCCATGTGCTGCCCTGCACGGATTTGCCAGCGGACTTCCAATTCCGTGATCCCACTCGATACTCCACGGCATAGCGCTGTGCCACTGAACCTCCGTCGGTGATCCACGAGAGGGTGTAGGAGTTCTTCTCGGGTCGTACCGAGACACTCACTACCCGGGGACCCACCAGCGTGGCGGAGGGTGTCGGGGTCGGTGATGTAGACGCCACGGGCGCTGGCCCACCTGAAGATTGACCCGCAACAATGACGGCCACGACTAGCGCCGTCGCGCCGAGGGCAAGCCCACCAGCGATGATCCACGGGCGATACCTTCGCCGTCGAGTCGCCAGAATCGTGCTCGCACGAGCGCTGACACCTGGGGGGCCTGCGGCCTTAAGGCGCTTGAGCGTCTTTGACGACGTGGCAGGGTTTGCCACGATGGCCTCGCGCAGCGGCAGGCTTGTGGAGGCCGCCGCCATCCGATCAAGCAGGGCGGCGTCCCCAAGTTTCTTGGCCTTGGGAGTCAGCGCTTGTGCAGCGCTCTCGCGCACTCGATCTGACGAGTCCCCGAGAAGGTCGACGAGGACGTCGGGCGGGGTTCCCGCCGCTCCGGCAACGGCCTCGCGAATTGGCGGATGCGGCGAAGTTGCCCATTGTCGAGCTTCGTCAGCGCTTAGGCCCTTGTACAAAGACGATGCGATGCGAGAGGAGGACTTGTTGGAGACGGCTGGGTCGGGGTCTTCTAGAAGCGTCCTACATGCATCTAGTGATAGCCCAGGATTGTCGAGAGCGGAAAGGCGCACGAGCGGTGACGGATCCTGCGAGCAACGAAGAAGGAGGGCCTGCGAGATGGCGGGATTGGCCGCCACGGCAGCGCGCACCTCTTCATGCGGGTCGGCGGCTAGGCTATCGAGGATATCGGCCGGGCACCTCGCCAGTCGCGCGATGGCAATCCTCGCGCTGATGTCGTCGTCCTGCGCGCGAAATCGCAAGGCATCAGGTGTCGTTTCCTCCGAAATCTCATTGCGCTCGGCCACCTGGGCAAAGGGGTCGGCACCTGCCGGCTGGTCAGCCGCCGCGGCAGCCTCCTTGACCCATGAAGCTCCCGCAGTCTCAAACACGCTCTCGTCCGACAGCAACGCGAGCGCTGCCTCGTTCAGAACCATCTGCTCCACGGCGGCAACGTCTGGGGGCGCAAGGGCCTCAGTCGCCCGACGCAGGCTCGTCACTCGAGGAGTGAGCAGGGCTGATCCCCCTTGGACCGCAAGAGCCTCATCCGACGCCGGCACCCGGAGAAAGGCTTGGGCGTAGGCGGCATCCTCGGCGGCGCGCTCGGCCTCCTGCTTCGCCCAGGTCAGGTCCTCTAGTTCCCATGCAGAACGCCCCTGGCGCACAGCTACCGTGGCGCGCGCGAAGGCGCGACCGATCTGATCCCTCGGCGCCCCGTGGGGGAGGCCGAGGATGACGTACGGATCGCGTCGCTTGGACTGCATCATGAGGTCGTGGCTCCGCTAGAGCAGATAGGAATAGGACTGCAGGACGACCCGGAGATCGTCCATGGCGGACTTCCGGTCAGAGGCTGATCCCGACTCGATCATCTCCAGGATCTCGCGAACCTCGTCGGCATCTTCCTCGTCGAGGAAAGGGACCACTCGAGTGCGCGCCTTCTGGACGAGAGCGAGCTCATCGGGAGTCAAGGCATGGGAGGTGGACGATGCAGCCGGTCCACCGGGCGCGGTTACTGGATCGTAGGTAGCACCCTGATTGACGGTCGCGTCCACGCGCTTAGCGATCGCAACAAGTTTCTTCCGATCGCCAGAGACCCCAAATGACACATCATCCTCAAGCATGACGCGACTGGTCTTCTTGTCCTTGATCGTCACATGCAGGATGCCATCGACGTCATAGTCATAGGTGATGTCGAAGGCCTTGTCTGCCAGGGGCAAGTCGGGATTGACGTCTACGCTCCAACTCTTGAGCACGACGTTATCGGGATGACCCGGCGAGAACTGTGGGTCTCCCTCGACCACCTCAACGAAGACGCTGTCCTGCTCCTCGGTCGCTGGGTAGTAGGTCTCGGTCGCGCTTGCCGGCAAGGCTCGATTGCGAGGGATGATCGTGGAGAAGGCCTGCTTCCTCGTGTCGTCCAACGCGTAGGTGCCCAGGGCATGCTCCGTGGCGACGAAAAATGCATTGTCGGCCGCATCACCAGACAGAATGGCCGCCGCTATGGCTGCACCCTCAGCCACGGCCGTCATGGGATTGACGCCGTCAGCCGCAGGGACACCGGTCACCTCCGAGATGAAGTCTCGAATGGCCGGGATGTTGCAGGTGCCGCCAACGAGCACGACCGCATCCAAGTCCACGTGACCGCCGAGATCAGAGATGCATTGCTCAATTGGCTGCCTCACGCGCTCAACGAGGGTCATGCACTCGTTGTTGAACTCCGACCTGGAGATCTCGACGGTACGGCCATCAGGCAAGGGCACCACCGTGAAGTCCTGAGTCGAAAGCAGGATCTTGGCACGCTCTACCGCAAGTCGGAACTGCGCTTTCTGGCCGACCGACCATCCCTCGCCACCGCCGGCCTTGCGCAGGATCAACTGCGCTAGACGGGTGTCGAAGTCCAGGCCGCCAAGCGCTTGAATACCTTTACTCGCCTGCTCGATGAACACCCCGTGAGCCGACTCCAGGATCGTGACATCAAGCGTGCCGCCGCCCCAGTCAACGACCATGAGTCGCTCGCAGTCTGGCTGGCGGGCCGAGAAGGCCATGGCTGCTGCTGTGGGCTCATTGATCAGAGCGCCTACCTCTAGGCCGGCCATGCCTGCACACAGCTTGGTGCGGAACCGTGCCTGACCACGGCTATTGGCCGGGATCGTCACTACAGCGCTTGCGGCATCAATGCCCGCGGCTGCGGCATTAGCCTTGAGGCGAGAGAAGAAGAGCGTCGCAGCTTCCTCCACCGAGATTGTCTGTCCCCCGAGCGGTGCACTCTCCTCCTCCTTGAACAGTCTCTTGACTGCTTCGAGCTTGTCGCCGGAATAGAGCTTGGCTGCCCAACCGAAGAGCATCTGGCCTGCATCGTCTACGGCCATGACCGTCGGCATCACCAAATCGAAATTGAGATTTGCCCAGTCCATGGGTGGCTCATCGATGCGAATGGCCTCAGTGCCGGATGACGTGCGGACAGCGACAACAGAGTTCGTCGTGCCGAAGTCGATTCCCAAACTGGTCATCGTGAATGCTCCTCTTGGTTGTCAGCGTCTTCCTGTGGTCCGGACCCGTCCGAAGCGCCTTCCGGGGGAACGGTGGCTCTCGCCGTCTCCGGTGCCTCCTGTTCCGAGCTCTCGTCCAGAGCCGGGTCAGGCTCCGCGACCTGCACACCCGTGTCCTCTGCGTCTCCATCGACGAAGACCTCGGCGAGGATGGTCGGCTCCGGGAGGTCGATGTGGACCCTGACGGCAATTCCCTGCCGGATGAGCGATCCAGACTCTGAGTCAGTCCACGCCGGACGGTGAACTTGAACGGCGTTGAGGCTGGAGTCTCCCTCGATCGCGAAGAGACTGCCGTCTCCAAAGTCCCACACCTCGCGGATGCCTGCTTGGAGACACCACTCACCGGACAGGCGGGCAACGTCTTCGGATGTAGCGCCCGCTTGCAGGACCTCTTGAAGTTGGACGAGCTGCGCCTGATGCTCCCGACGCGCTCGGGCAGCTAGGCCGACCTGCTTGCGCAGACCCTCGTAGGCATCCATGGTCCGCTGGGTGGGAATGTCCCGCACGATGAGCGAGACGTGGATGTCCTGAATGAGACGCTCAAGGTGATCCAGACGCTGCCATAGTTCTTGCGCGATCTCGTTTTGCGAAGCTTTCCCGAACATCAGCACCTCTATCCCAGCATTCGCCGGAGTTCCCCGGCATGCTGCTTGACATCAATGGGCATGGACGATGACTTCTCAATGGACGAGAAGATGGATCTGAACTGCTGGGCCACGGATCCGAATACAAGAGGTGGAAGCACCTGCGCGAGGGTTTGGAGAGTGCTGCCGTAGGTGCCGAGGATTGCACGCGCACACATGTCGTATACCTCGCGCGTCATTTCTTGCGCCGATCCATCAAGCCCGCTGATAGCTGATCCTGCATTGAGGAACTGCTTGAGCCGAGCATCCTCAAGCCACCCCGGGGTTGACTTCAGCGTGGGAGCTACCGCCCGAATAAAGGCGATCTCGCGGGTGGCCAAGGCCAAGAGTTGCACCCGGATATCGGGCGGCATCGACACCCCGCCATCCAGCAACTGCAGTGCGAGATCGGCAGCAAGCTGCTGGCTGCCATCCTGCATGAGTTGACCGCACAGCATCAGCGAGAGATTGCGCGACATATCGTCAAGCCAGGGCTCCTTGACCTTACGGTGATGAACGAGAGACGCGACCCATTCGAAGATTCCCTCGGCCTTGGCGCGAAACACCTCCGCTTCAGGTGACTTCGCATGTCGGGATCCCTTGAAGGTCGCACCCGCCAACCACTCAGAGTCAACATTCGAAAGCACCTGTAGGAGGCTGCGAAAATCGTCCTTGCGAATATCGCGAACGACAGTGGCCCGAACAGCCTGAAGGAGTTCGTAAGGCAGCGACTCCTCCTCGCTAAGTCCCGCTTGTAGCCGCTCAGCAATGAAGGCAGCCGTCTGTCCCGCATCCTGTGACGTGGGCGCCAGATCGATCGTGCGGGCAAGCAGTGCCCCTCTGCGCGGAGAGGAATCGGCAAGTGCGACAACAACGCTATTGGCCACCAACCCGGGGCCGTACTGCCCCTTGAGTGCCTCCTCTAGATCGTCGAGAGCCTGCGTCCCTTGACCAGAGAGCCAACGTCCGATGGCCCGGACATTGAGGGCCTCGTCCGCGATGAATTCTTGGTTCGCAGCCTGCAGCGCGCGGGTGCAGTGGCGCTCTACGCCGGCCCAATCTCCAAGTTGGAGTTGTTGCGCGCCGCGTCGAAGGGATGCCCAAGCAACGAACTCTCGAATGTGATTCCCATCGCCGGATGCCATGGCCTCATCGAGGAACGCTTCGTCGACGCTGTCGGAGATCGTCGGCCACAGGGACCGCTCTTCGAGAAGGTGAGTGGGAGGCAGACCCCGATAGTCACCTCTCGACAGCTCCCTGAGATCGATCAGGGACTCGACATCTTCGGCTGAGCGTGTCGACCTATAGAGTTCAAGGCTTTCGTCGTCACCGGCCAGATACCTACGCGCAGCAATTACGGCTTCGACCTCGGGATCCTCTCGGTACTGCGACAAGTCGGCATCTGGATCCACCGAGACGAGACGTCGGGCAACCTCGGCGAGAAGTCCTACCGTGCGGCACTCTTCGTCACTGAGCGTCGCTGGGTCAAGGCGGCCGCCCCAGTATGCGGCCAAGTCCGGCCATGCCTCCCGAAGTTGCGCCAAGGCAGACGGCTTGATGAAACCCTTGTCGATGAGCGAGTCAACAACGGTCGGGCTTTGGCCGACGAGAACCTCTCTCGGCATCTCTGCCCCCTTGGTAGCGCGAGTCAGTCCGTGCAACACAAGGGCGGTGGGAGCGATGTCGCGGCACACGGCCAGAGAGCGATCCGAGGTCCACCGCGACAGAAGATCCTCGACCCGCCCCTTGCGTTCGCTGCTGGACAGGGGAATCGCTTCCCTCAGGGTGGGCATGTCAACCAGGCCTGCACCCGTCTCGGCTGCCAGGCGCACCATTGGATCCTGTCGGAGCATCGGATGGGGGTCAGCCATCGGAGCACCTGACCTAAGCGCCGTGCCTGCCTGCAACAGATAGACGGATCGCATAAGTGGACTTGGCTTGTGATCATGGTCCGAAGCCTGTGGCTCGGGCACGCGTCCCTGTGCGATGAGGACGTTGGCACGGGCTAACGTCTTGAAGGGCTCTTGCAACTCCAAGGCTTCGAATGTGATCTCATCTTCCAGGGAAGCCGCCTCCAGCGCCAGCAATGCTTTTGCCTCTGGACTCTCAGCTCCCTGCTTCAGCGCGATTGAGCGGAGCACAGAGTCTTCAAACCCTGCTGATTGTGAAAACGGGCCAATGCATCGCAGGATTGCTCCCGCGGGAGAGAGTGCTGCCTGAGTGCCCGGAAGGCGTTGAGGAGTCAGGCAGTCTTGCGTCACCCAGCGAGGCTCACTCTCTCCGGCACAGAGAACGACGATGTCGGGGCGATCAACTGACTGCGCTGCGATCACGATGGCAGGGATCCATCGACCCCGGCCCTTCACGGCGGCAACACGTCCGACGATGCCGACGGGCAGAGGTGATAGGGCCGGCAATCCACAAGACGGGCACACCCCGCGAGCCGGCGTGCCGCACAGAGCACACGGGCGTGCGGTCGGCAGTGCTTCGTTCACTCATCCCCCCTTGAGGCCCCCTACACCTACCACCTCTGACTGACAACGCGAACCGGAAGCCGTGGGCCCCGCCCCCGCACAGGCTTGAATCAATTTCGCGTCAAAGCCCGTGACTGTCGGTGAGTCAGGGCAGAGTGGCCCTGACTAGGGGGGTCCATGAACACCGAGGAATACGAGTCCACCTACCGCGCGCTCATCATCAGCATCGCGTCGCGCATCCCGGTGATCCTGTGGGGGCCGCCGGGGCAGGGCAAGACTTCCGTCATCCGATCGATCGCCGACCTCCAGGGGCGTCACCTCGAGATCCTCCTGGCCAGCATCCGCGAGCCTCAGGACTTTGCCGGCCTGCCGAGCGTCGTCGATGGACGAGTCACGCTCAT
>CAZZKI010000064.1:0-6771 GCA_964654785.1 uncultured Solirubrobacteraceae bacterium | reverse complement strand
TGAGGGTCCTTGTAGCTCAGCCTGACGCAGACGCTCCGCTGGGCCTGCTTGAGAGGCCATTGCTGGAGGCCGGCTTCGAGCTTGAGTTCTGGGCGCCTCGCTTTGACCCAACACCCGCAGGGCCGTTTGACGGCATGGTCCTGCTCGGGTCTGAAACCAACCCTGATGAGGACCAATTCGAGCCTTGGATTGGTGCGTATCGAGCTGAGGCTGGGGTAGCTCTTGAGCTCGGCATTCCGGTGCTCGGGATTTGCTTCGGCGCGCAGGTGTTGGCCGAAGAGGCCGGCGGCTCTACCAAGCGAATGGATGACCCAGAGATCGGTTGGACAGAGATTCACCCTGTCGTTGAGTC
This sequence comes from uncultured Solirubrobacteraceae bacterium, assembly GCA_964654785.1. Taxonomy (GTDB): domain Bacteria; phylum Actinomycetota; class Thermoleophilia; order Solirubrobacterales; family Solirubrobacteraceae; genus WLNJ01. Next base: position 6,419 of record CAZZKI010000064.1, on the reverse strand, counting down.
CACCGATGATCTGCTCCTTTCTGCCATCCCCGACGAGGGGGTGCACATGCTGAGTTGGCACAGGTACGAGATCCAGCTGCCTGAGTCGGCAGTGCGAACTGCAGCCCCCACTGTGTGTGAACAGGCCTTCCGCTTGCCCGGGCGCAATGTCTGGGGCATCCAATTCCACTTCGAAGCGAACGAGACCATCATTGAGGACTGGATCTCAAGCGCGGTGGAGCGGCTCGCAGCGGGCGATGTGGATATCGCTGGTATTAGGGCCGGGCTTGAACGATTTGGGCCGGCAGCAGAAGCCGTCGCAACCCGCATCGCGGATGGCTTTGCTGACGCGGTACGCCGCCACGCAGAGGCATAAACCCTCAACTGCGCAAACCTGTGCGCTGGTAGCGTGGAATTCGTGAGTCTCTGGTTCTGGATACTGCTGGCGTTTGTTGGCCTCTTGGCCGGCCTGATTCTCTGGGATTTAACGCAGAAGAGACACGCGATTCTTAGGACTTGGCCGGTGCTCGGCCACTTCCGCTTTCTGCTGGAACTCGTTGGGCCGGAACTGCGGCAATACATCGTCACCGGAAATGACAGCGAGCGGCCGTTCAGCAGGGACCAGCGTCGCTGGATCTACGCGACTGCGAAGGGCGAGGACAACAGGTTTGGCTTCGGAACCGATGTTGACTTGGACCTCGCTGCCAACCAAGTGATAATCAAGCCAGCGGCATTCCCGCCGGCCGGGCCTGCTCCAGTTCCGGGAGCCCCTGTCCCGTCCGCCAAAATTCTTGGTGGTCCACGAGGCCGACGGCACGCATTCCGACCCCAGTCGATTGTGAATATCAGTGGAATGAGCTTCGGTGCCCTCAGTGGGCCGGCAATTGAATCTCTCAACAAGGGGGCTGCATTGGCAGGGACCCTTCAGTCAACCGGTGAAGGGGGACTCAGCCCGTACCACCAGAACGGTGGCGACCTCGTCTTCCAGATCGGCACCGGATATTTCGGCGTGCGCGACGAGAAGGGGCAGTTTGACCTTGACCGGCTTGTGGAGGTCTGCACTGCCAACCCAGTGCGAGCGATTGAGGTGAAGCTAAGCCAAGGCGCTAAAGCGGGAATCGGTGGCCTGCTCCCGGGGCCCAAGGTGACCGAAGAGATCGCAGCGATCCGAGGGGTTGAAGCTGGAGTTGACTGCGAGAGCCCCGGCTACCACACGGCATTTGCCGACGAGGACTCGCTCCTTGACTTTGTCGAGCGGATAGCCGAGGCGACTGGGCTACCAGTCGGTATCAAGTCCGCCGTGGGTGATGAAGGGTTTTGGCATCGCCTAGCTTCGCTAATGGCCAGCGGCGAGCGTGGGGTGGACTTCATTGTCGTAGACGGGGGCGAAGGTGGAACAGGGGCGGCCCCGCTTGCTTTCACTGACAATGTTGCGCTGCCGCTGATGCTCGCCCTCTCCACTGTCGTGAGGATCTTCGGGGAGCACCACCTAAACGACCGAGTGACGTTTATCGCGTCCGGCCGGCTTGGGATTCCTGAGAGGGGGCTCGAAGCATTTGCGATCGGGGCGGACATCGTCAACGTCGGCCGTGAGGCGATGCTTGCTGTCGGCTGTATCCAGGCTCAGCGCTGCCACACGGGCCACTGCCCGACAGGGGTGGCTACTCAATCGAAGTGGCTGACTCGAGGCATTGACCCTGCAGATAAGTCCCAGCGGGTGGCTCGCTATCTCGTGGGCATCAGGGAAGAGATCCTGAGGTTGGCCAGGGCAGCGGGTGCGCCCCATCCTGCTGCGCTGTCTCCAGATGATGTGGTCCTGCTAAACGGGCACGAAGAGGCCCGGCCTGTGACAGCCGTATTTGGCCTCACTCCAACTTGGAGCACCCCGTCGACAGAGGATCTCCAGTTGCTGTTTGAAGACTGGCCAGCCCGCTAGGGAGTAGCTACGCCGCGGCGACGCTGCGGAACGGCGGGCGCTCAACGTGCTCAAGCTCAAGCGGGTTCATCGCCGTCCCTTGCGCCGCGAGGAATGTTGAAGGTCCGATCTCATGTAACCGTCCGTCCATCTCAAGCCTGCTTGCTACAGCTCGCAGCACAGCGAAGGCCATTGGCCCCAGATCACCAAGCTGCTGATGGTCGTTTTGTCGAGTGTCGAGGTCAACCTGGGCGATTGAGGCAAGGCCACCCCTTCGGTAGGCGTCAATCAGCAGCGCAATATCAACGCCGTAGCCAGTGAGCATCGGCATCTGCTCAATCAACGACCTGCGGACAGCTACTTCGCCGGCAAGGGGTTGGCGGACGCCAGCGAGATCCGGGTAGAAGAGGTTCAAAAGAGGGCGCGCCATCAACTCGGTGACTCGGCCGCCTCCCTCGGGGAGCGTTACACCTGCCTGTCGGAAAGGACGGCGATAGAACCCCTTGACGAAGTTCACCTCGGATCGCTCCACAAGCGGGCCAATCAGGCCGCAGGCAAAATGCTCTGAGAAGTTCTCGGAGTCGGCGTCAAGGAAGCAAATAATGTCCCCTGTAAGGACGTTGAGCGACCGCCACATCGCATCGCCCTTGCCTCGCACCGGGCCGCATTCGGCCATCAGGCTCGATTGGTTGTGGACCTCGGCTCCAAGGCGCTCTGCTATCTCCGCGGTTCCGTCTGTGGATTCGTCAACCACGACGACTTGGTCAATGGTTCCACGCTCGACGAGTGGCATAAGCGACGCGACGATTGGTCCGATCGTCCGCTCCTCATTTCGTGCGGGCAGGCAGACGCTGACGGTGTTCGCCTTGCGCATGGCGATCCGACCTGCTGGGAACTCAGCATGGTGGAAGCTGTTGTGGCGTAGCCAGTCTCTAGCTGTCTGCATCTGCCCTTAAGGATTGCGCACCAGCGGCATTACGGCTACCTGTGCCGCTAGTCGTTCGTGACCTTGCCGCCGCTTGTCGAGTTCCCCTCGCCAAGCCCGAACGAATAGGTGCCATCGCGGTCCCAGAAATCAAGAGTTGTTGAGTCGTCGGGCCGCTGGCCAAGCCGGGTTCTATTAGCCCCACGCGAGTCCGAGATCTCAAGTCCGCTGGTGCCGTCATCCCAAACTCCGAGCCTTGCGCGGTTGGTGTTGTTGCTATCCCACATCTCTACTCCAGCCGCACCGTTTGGCCACTGTCCGAGGCCAGCTCGGAAGGCTCCTGACCGATCACTGATCTCAACGCTGGTGGCGCCATCCGCGCGCTCTCCCAAGCGGGCCCTGAGTGTGCCGCGTGGGTCGAGCAGCTCCGCGCCGGTTGCGCCGTTGGGCCAGTGCCCAAAACCAGCCCTGTAGGCACCGTCGGTATCCCAAAACTCAACTGAGGCTGAGCGATCAGGCTCAGGGCCGTGCGCTATGAGGGCGCGCAGCTTCCCAGAGGGGTCCCAAAGCATCAGGCCGGTCGGGCCGTTCGTAGGCTGCGCGAGAGAGAGGCGGTGAGCGCCATCGCCATCAATCATGTCGACGGATGCCTCCCCGTCAGGGTTGGTGCCGGAGACGAAACGCCTGCTTCCCGAAGGGTCATTAATCGCAAGCGACGCCGACCCATCTGCCCACGCCCCAACGCTCACCCGTGATGTCCCAGCGCCGTCAAGGAACTCGAGACTTGCTGCTTGGTCTGCTTCACCACCAGCCCCAAGCAGTGTGCGCATCTGCCCGTCGGACCCGCGCAGCTCCACTCCCGGGGCGCCGTCCTCATTGACTCTCACTCTTGCGCGTACGGCTCCGGTTGTGTCAGCGAGCTCTACTGATGCTGCAGACGACTCGTCAACGCTGATCCTGATTCGTACCTGGTCGTTCTTGTCCGTCAGTTCGATTGTCCGTGCCCTAATGGTGTCCATGCTGGTTTTACGCATGCCAGAAGGGTGGTAGGTCAGAGTCGCGCGTAGGATCAAGGCATGCCCGAGGCGCTTCACATTTCAGGCCCCACGTTGACACTTCGCTACGCCGATGCTGCGGACGCTCAATCGCTTTTCGAAATTGGCAGTGATGTTGAGACGACGAAATACCTCTCGTGGGGGCCGTACACCGAGGTTGGGCAAGCTGAGCGCTTCATCGCTGGGATGCCCGGTCAAGTTGAAAGAGGAGAGGAACTGGGGTTCCTTGTGACTCGTGGGGACCAGGTACTGGGGGTCACCGCCTACACCGAGCCTCGGCCTCGCGACCGCAGCGTGATCATCGGAACTTGGCTGCATCGCGACTATTGGGGAACCGGAGTCAACACCGAATCAAAGGCGCTGATGGCAGCCCTCGCGTTTGAAGCAATGGGTGTTGAGCGACTCGGTGTCTACGCCGCCGTGACCAACGAGCGCTCACGCGGGGCTCTGAAGAAGGTTGGGTTTACCGAGGAGGGAGTGCTTCGCCACTTCCACCTCCACGGAGACAGGTGGTACGACCTGATGGTCGGCTCAATTCTGCGCGAGGAATACCCGTCCGGGCCTCTCGCAGGCGTCCCAGTCGAGATCAGCGGAGATGTACCTGCCAACTGGGTCTTCGCTTAAGAGCCGTCGTCCCAACTGAAGCCGCGCACTGCGAAGAAGAGGCCGAACGCGCCCCAGAGCGCCAAGACTCCAAGTGACCCCATCTGGGTTGACAGTGATTTGCCAGTGACCATTGCCGCAGAGAGTCCGTCAATCAGATGCGTGAGAGGGAGGATCCTGGCGATCTCGGTGAGGAAAGCCGGCGCGGTGTTGGTGTCGTAGAAGACACCGCTGATGAAGATCACTGGCAGGAAGACAGCGTTGACGTAAGCGGGCGCCGCGTCGAAGCTGGGAATGACGTGAGAGAAGGCAACGCCAAGTGCGCCGAACACCGAGACTCCGAACGCGACGAAGATCGCCAGCTCAAGCCAATCCTTGGGCCAGCCCACGCCAAAGCCAAAGCGTGCGACAAGGATCACGACCGTGAGCTGAATAACTGCATTGGTAACTGCGTTGGCAAGCAGCCCGCCAAGGTATGAAGCAGGAGGCATCGGAGTGCCCCTGACCCGTTTGAGTACACCTTGTTCGCGCAGGAAGGTCAGGTTGAACGCAAGCGCGGAGAAAGTCGAGGCCATCACTCCCATCCCCGCGATGCCCGGGACGAGGACGTTGATGTACTCCTTGTTCCCTGAGAAGACTGCGCCAAACAGGAGCAGCAGCAGGAGCGGGAGCAGCAGGTTGAAGAAAGCGGCTGAGGGGTTGCGCCAGAACAGCTTGCGCTCCAGCCGGTACTGGCGCCATGCGAGCTGAGGGGTTGACTTGCCCTGTGCGCGCTCAGACATTGGTGTCCACCTCCTCGGAGGTTAGGTCCAGGTAGACATCCTCGAGGCTTGGGCGCGAAACCTGCAACTCCCGAAGCTCTGTGCCGGAAGCCAGCGCCTCGCCCGTCAGTTCGTTGAGGACCTTGGTGGGGGAATCTGTCTCTCGCTCCTGCAGGGAACCGTTCGCGTCTCGCCAGCTGATTCTCGTCAGGTGGGCTTCCTCGCCGCCGATGTCGGCGGGAGTGCCTTCGGCGACGATCTGGCCATCCTTGATGATTGCCACACGGTCGGCGAGAGCTTGAGCCTCATCCAGGTAGTGCGTGGTGAGCACGATTGTGGTGCCAAGTGACCTAAGCGCCCGGATTGTGTCCCAAGCTGCGCGACGAGCTTGAGGGTCAAAGCCTGTAGTCGGTTCGTCAAGGAAAACGAGGTCGGGATCTCCGATCAGAGCCAGGGCGAGGTCAAGGCGGCGCTGTTGGCCTCCGGAGAGAGTCTTGCTTCGGCTGTCTTCCTTTCCTTCCAACCCGACGAGCGAGATTGTCTCTTCAACATCGCGTGGGCTTGGGTAGAGACTCGCGAAGTGCGAGAGAGCCTCGTGCACAGTCAGTCCGCCATAGAGGGCACTGCTCTGGAGCACAATTCCAACCCGTTCCCGCAGGGCCTGTGGGCGATCGCCTGGGTCTTGGCCGAGCACCATGACGTCACCACCTGTCCGGTTGCGGTAGCCCTCCAAAATCTCCACGGTCGTTGTTTTGCCAGCGCCATTAGGACCGAGCAATCCAAACACTTCCCCGCGCTGAACTTCAAATGAGATGCCAGAGACCGCCTCGTGCGGGCCGTATGACTTCTTGAGGTCGCGGACTTCGATCGCGAGTTCGGAATTGGCAAGGGGGGATGTCACATGGGCATCTTCCCACCGAAACACAGCAGGTGCCGCGCGGTGCCGTGCCAATTGGACGCAGAAGTAGTGCAGGCAGCCCATAAACCGTTCAAACAGGCCGACTCTACTTTGAATGCGCGGGGACCGAGGGCAGGCATCAGTTGAGTACATCGCGATCGCTTGCCTTGTGGCAGTCGTGTTCGGGGCTGCAGCTGCAATCACCAGCGGCGGTCTTGGGACGGCTGTAGAGGCTTCCATCAGGAGGGGCATCTGCCGGGTCACTTCAGAGGCCTGCCCCCGC
>CAZZKI010000063.1:0-6916 GCA_964654785.1 uncultured Solirubrobacteraceae bacterium | reverse complement strand
GACCTCAGCGTGGAAACCGTTATGGAGAAGGCAAACCTCTCCCGGACGATTTTCTACCGCCACTTCGACGGAATGTCGGGCCTTGTTGTTGCCCTGCTGACGACGCTCGCCCAGGGGATGCTCGACCTGTCAGGTGAGTTCGCTCGGAACGGGCTGGCCGCCAAGAGCGGGAAAGACAAGCCCGATGCTCAAGTCATTCGCGACTCGCTTAAGGACGTCGTTGCCTTCTTTGCGGAAAATGGCCCGCTCGTTAAGGGCGTCATTGACGCGTCAGTTGAAGACGCTGACCTTGAGGCTGCCTACGACGGGTTCATCCGCCACTTCTCCGCTGAAGCCGGCGACGCAATTCAAGGACTCAAGGACAGCGGCCTTGTTGACGTGCCTGACGCGCATGCAACCGCTGAAGCGCTGACTTCACTTAACGAGAACTACCTGCTTCGCACTCTCGGTCGTCATCCACAGGAAGACCCAGAGGTCGTCCTAGACACCATTCAGGTTGTCTGGACAAGAACTCTGGGCTTGAATTAGCCGCTGCCGCGCAGTGCGCCCCGCGTTAACGGAGCGCACTGGCTAGAGACTGCCTAGCCGGCGAGACCGGCCCACGCGGCCCCGTAACAGGGCAGTCCGCCACAGACCTCGACCAACTTGCCGTTTGGCTTGATGTACTCGGCGATCTGGTGGCGCAGACTGGCCATCGTCTCGATGTTCAAGTCGTGGGGGTCAGTCCCGACGCGGTTTGGCACGTTGCCTGCTGGTGGTGACGGGGTTCCGCACCAAGTGTCACTTGACCTGTCGCGACATGCGCTCGCGTCAGTTGGGGTGCGGTAGGGCCCGATGTCCCAAACGATCAAAGCGTTGTCATCAAGTGGCATAGCGCCGAGGGTAGAGAGGCCCCAGCCTGAGATTGAGCCGTTGGTGTCACGAGTCGCGTCAAGGTACGGCTTGCGGACTTTGAGTCCCATCGTCCTTGCCTGGACCTCAGTCGCGATGTTTGCGACCTGGTGATCCCCGAAGCTCATCTCCATCGTCACATGCTTGACGGGGGTGTTTGGCAGCGGGTCGCTAGTGATGTGGTTTGCGTAGCCGTTCGGCTCTCCGCGGTCCCACATGATCTGCATCAGAGCAAACAGCAACGGCCGCTCCTCAAGCTTGGTGTAGTTGGGGTAGAAGTACGGCTTGAACTCGTCAAAGTCCACTGACCTAGTCAGCAGCAGCGAGTAGTTCATCGCGCCCACGTAGAGGACGGAACGCGTGATGTCAGGTGACAGGGCTGTAAGGCCGCCACCTGCGATGCCGCCTTGGCTGTTGCCGTAATAAGCGATGTAGCCAGTGTTGTAGGCCGCTGAGTTTCCGTCCTTTGAAACCTGGAACGCACTGTCCGTTGTGAGGCCACTTGAGTGAGCAAGCGCGCGGCCCAAGAACATGAAGTTCAAGTACCCCTGTTGCAGCCTGTCAGCCATCTTTGGGAAGTTCGTCAGGTCGCTGAGGATGCCAGCGGCTGTCAACTCATCATCGGTTGCCATACCGCTCCAGTCGCTTCCGCAGACAAGCATGCGCTCGGCGTTGCCGAGTTGGCGCACGTTACGTGAGCCCATCTCGTTGATTGACCCAAACAGGCCGTGGCCATAAAGGGTCATGTAGATCCCACCGTTGCCGTCAACTGCGCTCTGCGGGATGTTGCAGCGGAAGCGGGCGAGTTGCTTGTTGCCACTCTGCTGGGCGGGAAGGCCATCGCTGCCGTAGTTGAACTTTCCGCCAGTCACGCAGCCAGCTGAGTCGAGATAGCAAGGCACCTCAATCGTTCCGTCAATCTGGCGGATCGTGTCTGGGTCAGTTGGGGTGTCCCTGACCGCGGTGATGTGGAACACAGGTGAGTTGCCCTGGATCACGTTGTCGCCCATTGAGGTGTCGCCGAGCTGGGCGAAAGCGTCATTACGGATCTTCAGCGCGCGCTCAGAAAGGCTGCGAGTGCTTGCGACAGTGAAGTCCCACGCGAGGTTCAGGCTTGAGCGATCAATCCCTGCGGCTTTGAGGCTTGTGAAGAGAGCCTCCATGTGGTCGCGGCGAGACTCGACCACGCTGCTCTTAGTTACAAGCCTGTCGCGGTAGAGGCGGAAGCCGTCGCTGGGGGCGATCGCCTTACCCGTCGAGTCCTTGAGGTTGCGAAGCGCAACGATGTAGCGATGCCCGTCGGTGAAGTTGCGGGCTGGGTGGATAACGAGATTGGCCTTGGCTTCGGGGATCGTTGCGGCCTTGTCAATGGTCGCGTCGTTGTAGCCCTGGCCGTTCTCAGCCCAGATTGGCCAGCGCTGGCCAGTAGATGCGTCAATCACTACGAGTGCCTGATTGGTCTCGCTGTACTTGCCAATGTTGGCCGATGTCGGAAGGCCGCTGCGGTTAATCGCCGCGTCATTTGTGAGTCCAGGGATGTGGGTGATGAGCATTGACCCTGGGCTGAATCCGTCGAACTTGTTGAATTCAGTCACTCCAATGTTCTTTGACCGAGGAGCAAAGATGTTCGGGGTCGTTGCGGGAGTCGAAGCTGCATTGAGGTTCAACCGGCGCCCGCTTGCCTTCGATGGGTCTGCCGTCGTGAAGTAATCGTTCGGGAACGGGTAGAGGCAGACAGACGGGTCAGTGATGTCACACCGGGATGCAGTGCCAGTGTCAACCGCCGGCGCCTTGCCGATGCAGGTGGTCGAGTCGATGTAGAGAGGCTCGCTAGTCGTCGCGGACCCACCGGTCACGGTGATGATCCCGGCGCTGCACTTTGCGACTGAGGTCCGGCCGCTTGAGCCAATGCTTATTGAGCCTGTGCCCCTGCCACCACTGATTGAGATTGTCTTAGTCCCCAGAGTGGTTTGAGTTGAGCCACGGGTAAGGGTCGCGGTGACTGAGATTGAGGAAAGTGTCCCACCGCTGATGCTGACTGAGACTGGCAGGGTCTTCTTGGAGGCAATTGCCTTCTGCGAACCAGCCCCTTGATTGATCGTCAGGGTCGCAGTTGCTGAGGCAACCGAATTCCCGGTTTGGACGGCAAGAAAGCAAGCTGCGGCAAGAGCAGCCGTCGCGATTGCCATCGCAGCTTTCCGAATGAACGAAGTACTACCTGACATTGAATCCCTCCCCAGGGTGTTTAGGTGACAGATCGTACTCCCCTCGAAGTGGATGAGTCAATCCGCCGCTGCCCTATTGAGAATCCAGATCAATGAGTTCAATCGAGGTGCCATCGGGCAACAAAGGAATCCTGTCGGAGTTCAGGGACTTCGTCCTCCGCGGCAATGTTGTTGACCTAGCGGTTGCGGTCGTGGTTGGTGCTGCAGCTGCGGCAGTGGTTCGCAGCTTGGTCAGCGACCTGATCAGCCCCCTGATCGGCGCGATAATTGGTCAACCCAATTTCTCCGACATGACCTTCAAGGTTGGAAGTGCTGTCTTCCGCTACGGCAACTTCATTGACGTCGTGATCACCTTCATCACGATCATGGCGGCACTCTTCTTCTTTGTGATCAAACCAATGGACCGTCTTCGCCGACTCACTGGTGATGATCAATTACCGCCCCCCACCGAGGCCGAGCTTCTCATTGAGATCCGCGACCTCCTGAAAGAGAGAAGTTCATAACGTGTCACTAATCGCAACAGTGCTCTGCGTAGTTCTTGCAGTCGTATTCACGGTCGCCGGGTTGAACAAATTCAGCGGTAGCGAACTGGCCGAAGCGGCCCCTGAGCACTTGAAGATTTCCGTCGGCTTCTACAAGGTCGCTGGGGTGCTTGAGCTGCTGGCAGCAGTGGGCTTGATAGTTGGAGTTCTCGCAGTTCCGTTCCTCGCCGGGTTGGCCGCCGCCTGCTTGGCAGGCCTTCTTCTCGGCGCGGTGGTCCTGCACATCCGTGCTGGCGACCCATTCAATCCCGGTGGAGCATCTGCGCAGGCTGAAGGCAGCGCGACTGGCCTTGAGTCATGGGCGCCGGCTGGGGCATTGGTCGTGATCAGTGCGCTGGCAGCCGTGTTGGTGTTCACAAGCGCCTGACTTAAGAATCGCCGCCGCGACCTGACCTGCAGAGGCAGGAAAACCGGGCGATTCACCGCAAGTGTTGTTGGATCCAAAACCTGCTGGGTGGTATTTCGCCCGGCCTTCCTTAGGAGGAAAACATTGAGTACAGGAACTCCGGAGGCAACTCCGACATCTCCAGCGCCCGCGGGCGGTAAGCCCAGCGGTAAGTACTGGGCAATCAGCGCAGCCATCGCCGTCGTCCTTGGCGTCGGCGGATTCTTCCTCGGCTCGTCAGTGAAGCAAGCTGACTACGAGAAGGGCAAGTCGGGCTACAACAAGATTTACGCCGAAGGCGAGGCAGCTGGCCAAGCGGCTGGAAATGCCGCAGGTCAGAAGGCAGGCCAGGCTAAGGGCGTCAAGCTCGGTACGGCTCAAGGCCTCCAAACCGGCAAGAAGGCCGGCGAGATCATCGGCAAGCAGGAAGGTCAGAAGGCTGGCGAAGCAGCCGGTTACGCCAAGGGTTACAGCGCTGGCGTAGTTAAGGGTGCGACTGCCGCACTCGGCGCACTTGGTTCCTGGAACACAGACACTCCTTACGTGGTTGAGCTGAACTCAAGCCCAGTCGCTGGTGTTCCGTACCAGATCTACTCGCGCACACTGATGAAGGCGAACACCAGCTACTTCCTGTGCCCGACCAACCCAACTCAGACCTGCTCGAACCCACTCGTTCAATAGGCAAGAAGTTCAAAGACCAAAAGGTCTGCGGCCGTCCCGTTTACGCGGGGCGGCCGTTTTTCTTTCTAGCCGCCGCAAACGCCAAAGACTTGCTTGGCGTTACCGCTCAGGAAGGCTTCCTTCTTCTCTCCTGGAAGGTCGATTGAGTCAAGGTCTTCAAGAGCCTTTGAAGGCATGATCATCGGGCAGTTGCTTCCGAACATGACCTTCTTCCAACCATCTGCTTGGAGGTAACGGACAAGCTCTGGCGGGTAGCGCTTAGCCGTGTATGCCGAGGTGTCGATCCAAACGTTCTCGTACTTGCGGGTGAGCGAGATCATCTCTTCAGTCCACGGGTAACCAATGTGCCCCGCGACGATCTTCAAGTCGGGGAAGTCAAGTGCAACGTCATCTAGATAGGGGATAGGCCTTCCAAATTCGCTTGTCCTGAGGGGCCCCGTGTGCCCGACTTGCAAACAAAACGGAACATCGAGCTCAACACAGGTTGCATAGAGCGGGTACCAGCGCCGGTCGTTAGGCGGCATCTCCCAAAGCCAAGGCAACAGGCGCAGCCCAACAAACCCGTAGTCCTCAACGCACCGCCGAAGCTCGCGTGCTGCCTCAACCGGATTGCGCACGTTGACAGCCGCCAGCCCTGCGAAGCGGTCGGGGTGGGCGGACACCCACCCTGCGACCTCCTCGTTTGAGATCACATCGCCTTGGGGGCCATGCCAAGCAGTCAGGAGGGCGAAGTCAACGCTGGCTTGGTCCATGAGGCCGACGGTCATCTCGATTGGAAGCTCCTCAGTAGGGGTTTCCATTCCAGTCCACCGCTTGAGCGACTCGAACATTGGGTCGCCGATGAAGCGCAGCGTGGGGTGCTGGATCCAAGCGTCAATGACCATGGCGCGGAAGCTTACGCTGCTCCTGAGAGAGCTAGTACAAAGAGGGTAAAGCCGCCTGCGTTTGACCTGTAAACCGAAAGGTTTTCGGGTGCCTGTTAGCGTCCGACTTCAAGGCGAAACTCCGAAATTGACGCGATGACAGATAAACCAATTGGACAGTGGCGTAAGGGAAGTTCAGAGCCACAAACGCTTCGAAGCGGGCGGCATCAGCTAAGCAGGGACGAAGTACTTGCGTCGCAACGCGGTCGAATCATGCGCGCAGCCCTTCTTGAGCTCGGCTCACGCGGGGCGGGCGCGATGACTGTCGGCGGTCTCGTTGAGCGGGCAAAGGTCTCCAAGAAGACTTTCTACGAGAACTTCGAAGGGCTTGATGCCTGTATCGCTGAGTCACTTCAGACTCTGAACATTGTGGTTGGCGGCGAGATGGCCCGGGCAGCTGAAGAGGCCGATCAAACCCAACCTTTCGCCAAGCTCAGAGCAGTTGTGTCTGAGCTCCTAGCGGCAGCGATTGACGAGCCAATTGTTGCCACCGCACTCCTCGCCTCAGGCTTCGGACTTGAGGAGGAGAACGCCCAAGCCTGGCTTCAGTTCGATGATATTCGGACCAAATTGGCGATGTCTTGGTACGAGGATGAGCGAGAGCGAACCCCAGACCTCCCGCCAACAACTTTCCTGAAGGCCAATGCGGCCTTTGCTGCCCTCGAGTACCAAGTGCTTCGAGTACTAGTGGTTGGTCAGCAGGGTGACCTTGCCGACAAGGTCAACGAGCTAGTTGCTCTTATGGTCGAGATTCTCTCCGGCGGTAAGACCGTCTACTCGCCAGCAACCTAGGGGCCAGTCCAGCCCTCTGCGTAGCAGGGGCCAAGCCCGCAAGCATCGTCCGTTGCGAAGGTGCCATTGCTCTTAAGGAACTGGAAAAGCAGAGCGATAGACGTCTCGCTGGTTGCGACATCAGCGTGAGGGTCAACACCATTGTTGCCACTTGTTGCAGTGGCTGGCGTCGGCGGAATATTGAGAGGCGGCTCTGGAGTCACTCCACGGAAGTTGGGTGCGGAACCCCGAAGTGGGCCTATGTCGGCAACAACAAGCGCAGCGTCACCGTCTAGGCCGGACCCAGCGAACAGCCCGGAGGCGCCCTGTTCAATCCCCCAGAAAGGAACAACGTCGGGCGAACGGCCGGGGTCAAGCGCTGGCAGCCTTAGGACAGCTCCAATCGTGCGAGCCTCAGTTTCAGTTTGGATGTTTGTTACTAGGTGGTCCCCGAACGCCTCAAGCATCAGAACCTTGTGGGCTGGCGTGTTCGGAAGG
>CAZZKI010000062.1:0-6937 GCA_964654785.1 uncultured Solirubrobacteraceae bacterium | reverse complement strand
CGCACCAACGCTTCCAAATACCCGTATTAGCCAGCCTGCGTGGGTAGGCTCCGCCTCATGCGCGCAATCCAGATCACTGAGTTTGGTGGGCCTGAGGTCCTCCAGTCCGTGGAGCTGCCTGCGCCCACCCCGGCAGCTGGTGAGGTTCTGATCCGAGTCACACGGGCCGGGATCAACTTTGCCGACACCCACACCCGCCACAACGAATATGTGGCGAAGGCAACGCTGCCGCTGATCCCAGGAGTTGAGGTTGCCGGAATACGCGAGGACACAGGCGAGCGAGTCGTCGCCATTTGCATGACCGGCGGCTACGCCGAATATGTCGCAGTCCCGGAAGAGCGCTGCATCCCAATCCCTGATGGGCTTGACGACGACACTGCGCTCGCCCTTCTGATCCAAGGCCTTACCGCTTGGCACCTCTTCAAGACTGTCGGCCATGTTCGCCAGGGCGAGACGGTAGTGGTCGGCGCAGCGGCTGGCGGCGTAGGCAGCCTCTGCTGTCAGCTGGGCCACACGCTAGGTGCTGGAAAGGTGATTGCGCTCGCCTCAACGGACGAGAAGCGCGCCCTCACACTTGAATTGGGCGCCGACATCGCGATTGACTCTGAGTCGGAAGTCTTGAAGGACCGGATCATTGAGGCAAACGGTGGCAAGCCTGTGGACGTTGTATTTGAAATGGCTGGAGGCCAGTCATTTGACGAATGCCTCCATTCCCTTGCTCCCCTTGGCCGCCTCTGCGTCTGCGGCATTGCCACCAAGGAGAAGAACAGGGTCAGCAACAGCCAACTTCTGAAGATGTCCTGGACGGTGGCCGGCTTTTGGCTCTTCCATTTGCTGGACACGCCTGAGCTCATCTCTGAAGCAATGGTGGACTTGTTTGCTCGCGCTGCGCGAGGTGAAGTAAGGGCAGTGGTTGGCGGGGTCTACCCGCTGGCAGAGGCTGCTGAGGCACAGGTTGCGATCGCAGAGCGCCGCACCACCGGCAAACTGCTTCTCGACCCCACCTGCTGAGCCACCCTTAAACGAAGAGCGCCCCCGTAAACGGAGGCGCTTTGAACTACTGAGAGGCCGAACCAGATCTAGTTACGGACGACCTTCGCGGTTGCCGTGGAGTAATTGCTCCACCAGTACGGGCAGTCGCCCGAGTATTGAGCAACGGTGTAGCAAACCGAGTAAGCGGCGCGCGAACGGATGTAGTTGCCAACGTCGTCGGTGTCTGGCGTGTAAGTCAGGAAGCCAGAGCCGTCGGTGCGCCACGGCACCTTCCGGTTTACGTCCACACAGGTCGTCTCATCAGTTGGGCTTGAGCAGCGGTACCAGTACACGAACGGACGAGTCTCATAGAAGTCGTACAGGCGACTTCCGTGAACCCAATAGGACCAGTTGTAGACATTTGTCCATGAGCCGAATGTTGAGCTGATTGTGCGGCCCCGCTTTGGTACCGACTGCGTACCGAACTGACTTGTGTAGCTGCTCGGATTGATGTTGATTGTCGGCGCAGCAGTTGACGCTGGGGCAGCAACAGTCCCAGTAGTGATTGGGCTGTAGTGATCCTTCACCGCCAGGATGCTCGGAGCGTCCTCATTGACGTAGTAGACGGTCGTGTGGAGGCGAAGGTGCTTGCCAATGGCCGCCGGCTCGAGAATCCTCAGTGGCCCCTTGGCGCGGCCGAGTGCGTCCTTGACCGCTGTGTTCTCCTGATTACCTGTGGTCAGGTTGTATGAGTCAACGCATGTGCTTGGGTTGGTTGTCTCGCAGTACTGGAGAGACGTTTGGACCCCTCCGCCGAAGCAGGAGCTCGAGTTTGATCCATCAGCCAAGCAAGGCGCGAACCCTGCGGAGTAAGTGCCGATGTTGTAACCGATGACCTTTCCGAAGGTGAGGTTGCCGGAGTACAGGAAGGCAGGTTGGGTGACGATCTTGCCCACTGGAGGTTGGACCCAGCCAGCTGAGATTCCGCTCACCTTGCTGGAGTAGGTGTTGCCTGCGTAGTGCGTGTCCGAGGTGTAGGTGACCTGAACACGAATGAACCAGCCTGTCTCAGCCTTTGTTGGCCTGAATGTGGCTCCGGTTGCACCGGCGATATTCACACAGCCCGTGGTTGATGTCGTCGTCCAGCTCATTCCACTGCCACTGCACTTGAGCCACTGGTAACCAATGCTGCCCTTGCCAGACGAGCCAGTTACTGCAATTGCCCCGGCAACGAGAACTGTGCCGAGCTCCGGGTTGTCGTTCTGAACATCAAATCCATTGGACGCGGTCACTGCGCCAACGCTGGTGAGGTTCAGGTCTTGGCTGCGCCAGCCGACGGTTGACACTGAGCCCTTGACTGAACCAGCGACTCCGCGTACTTGGAAGTAGTCAATGCTGCCCTTGTGGCTAGGCAGGGTGACTGGGCTGCTGCATGCCTGCCAGTTGCTTTCAACCGCGCTGTTCACGAGTGTCTTGCACTCGTAGGACGTTGGGGTTCCTCCTGTGCCAGCAGTCCATGCGATCGTGACCTGCCCAGCGTTGGTAGTGGCCTTTGGCTTTGTGGTGATTGTTGGCAGCCCTGGGGCTGCTGGCGTCCCTGAGCCACCTGAGCCGCCACTAGAACCACCTGAGCCACCCGTGGAGCCGCCGGAACTAGTAGGCGTATAGGTCGGCGCAGCGACTGCCGAACTGATGCCCGAGACGTCGACAAGAGAAGTACTTGAGGTGGTCGTGCCGTTGCCGAGCGCTCCGAAGTCGTTCATGCCGACACACTTCACGCTTCCGTTCTTGAAGGTCACGCAAGTGAACTGGAATCCCGCGAATACGGAAGCTGCATCGCTCACGCCCTGCATCTCCACCGGGACCAAGCTTTCTGTAGTTGAACCGTTTCCAAGCTGTCCTGAGGAGTTATTGCCCCAACACTTCACCTTCCCTGATGCCAGCAGTGCGCAAGCATGCTCAGGCCCGGCGTTGATCTGGATGGCATCGGTGATTCCTTGAACCTCAACGGGCGCTGAGCTGTCCGAGCTGGAGTTATTGCCAAGCGTGCCGAAGCCCTTCCAGTCGGCTCCGTTAGATCCCCAGCAGTTGACCTTGCTGGTGGAAAGGAGTGCGCAAGAGTACTGGTAGCCCAGTGACACCGCCACCGCATTGGAAATCCCTTGGACCTCAACAGGAGTAAGGCTGTGGGTGGTTGTCCCATCGCCAAGTTCTCCGAACTCATTGTCCCACCAACACTTGATCTTGCCTGTCGCCAAAAGGGCACACGCATGTGCTCCAGCAGCATCAATACCCACCGCATTAGAGATTCCATCGACCTCCGCGGGAGCTTGGTCAAAGCCCCATAGTAGATATTTGCTCCCGTCAGACGCGTTTACCAGATGTGGCAATCCGCCCCAGCAAGTCACCGAACCCGAGGTCAGCAGCGCGCAAGCTGCCTCGACGCCAACACTGACACTCGCCGCTGTCGAGATGCCCGCCACCTCAACAGGAGTGCTTATCCGACGCTCCAATGAGTTTGGATCCACCAGACTCTCTTGATTGTCACCCCAGCACGAGACCTTGCCGGAGGCAAAGACCGCACAGTTGGTGTTCCCACCTAAGCCCAGGGACGCAGGGTTCGAAAGCCCTTGGACCTCAAGCGGGGTCGCGCTGTAGTTCATGAACTGGGTGCTGTCAAAACCGGTCGTATTGCCAAGCTGAAGCCTGTGATTCATGCCCCAGCAGTTGACCTTTCCTGTTGAAAGCTGCGAGCAGTAGTGGAAGCCCACTCCAGCCGATGCTGATGCTGGGAGTGCCATTGCGCCTACGGCAACAGCGAGAATGATCAGTGCCTTACGGGGGGTCATGCGGTTGAAGGGCCTTTCAGTTGGGCTAAATCAGTGATGCGAAGGGTAAAGACTAACCAAAGCCCGTGGGGCTAGCAAACGCCAACCGCCCAGAAAAAAGAACCGCCCCCAGATGGAGGCGGTTTGGGCATTTCGAAGTGAGCTGCGTTTACTTGGCTGCGACGACGCTACTCAGCGGCGTAGCCGACTTGATCTGATAGCCCTTGAGGGCGCCAGACGTTGGGGCCGTGAGGCTCCAGACAGCACGCAGGTGCTTGCCAACGTCAGCCGCTACTGGGGTGTACCGCAGCCCTAGCCCGCCAGTGATGTTGGTGCACGTGTCAGCTGTGGTGCCGGTGCAACGCTGCCACTGAACTCCCTTATCTGGGAGGCCGTTAAAGCCTTCGATGCGGCCAGCCTTCATGCCCATCGTCCTGCCTCGAACAGGGCCAGTTTGGCCAGTCTGGAAGATGAACTCTGAAGCAGCGGCAGTGGGGACAACAATTCCCGAGAGGCCTGATGTCTTGGAGGTTGTGACTCCACCAAGGGTCTTCCAGGTAACAGTTGCTCGCATCTTGTAGCCCATGTCAGCTTCGACGAGGTAGTACTTCCTCTGCGAAGCGTCCTTGGACGCGACTGGGGTGCAGACAGGGGTGTCCGCCACTGTGCAGCGCTCCCAAACCACTCGGCCCGCTGAGGCGCCAGCTTCACCAGTGAGGGCACCGCCCGTTGCCTCAAGCTCGGTGTGGACACCGACAGGGTCACTGTCAGGAGTAATCGACACGTTACTTACCGATGGCTTTGACACATTCCACTCGGTCACGATCTGCTCAGACTCATTGCCGGCATCGTCCATCACGAGGACTGCAAACACATGACGGCCACCACTGAGGTCGTTCCAAGTGAACGGTGATGAGCACGGCATCCAACCTGTGTCCTTCCAGCAGAGTGTCGTGTAGTACTGGCCGGAAGGGGCAGTCGGAACTCGGAAGGAGATCGTCGCGCTGGTGCTTGTCGTATTTCCGGTTGGTCGGCTGATCCAGCTTGGCTTGGTAGGTGCGACGTTGTCGTGAATCCACGAGTAGGTCTCACTTGGGCCACTGACATTGCCAGCCTTGTCAACTTGACGCGCGAGCACGGTCGTCGTTGCACCGTTGGTGCGGAAGGTGCCGATGTTCGGGTAGTTCGTGGTGTTGATGCGGCACGAACCCCATGTCGCAGACCCGTTGACCTTGCATTGGAATTGCTTGAACGAGTTGCTGTTCTCACCGCTGCTGACGAGGATGTCGTTTAGGTCGTAATCGGTGTTGTTTGACCGTGGCGGCTTCGAAGTCCAAGCCGGGGTTTGGATCTGAGTGTCAACCATGTAGTTGAGTTCGACCTGCGGGCCGCGGACACCGTTTGCATCCACAGCGCGTGCGATCAGGGTGTGAGCGCCGTAGGTGGACGACTCCTGCAAGCCGGTTGGGCTGAGCTCTTGGGCGCTGCAGGCGTGCCAGGCGGCATTCTCTAGACGCTCCTGAGAGGTGGCTCCACGCGCCTTGAGGTCGGTGCACTCGTATGAGACAGCACCGGCTGCGTTAAGCGTGAATGTCGGGCTGTTGGTGTTAGTCCACTTCCAGCCAGTGGCTGAGTCAGTTGCCAGCGCAGGAGTGCTGGTAATGGTTGGCGCACCGATTGACGACGTGTTCACCACCGTCCAGTTAACGACTGCTGGCTGGCTCCACGCGCCACCGCCCCCAACCTGCGAGCGGACCTTGAAGGTGTGGTCGCCAAGCGCAAGACCAGAGAGAGACTTGCTGTGCGCGTTGAGTTCGGATGAGCTGCAGGCAGCCCATGCCGCTCCGTCGAGCGAGCACTGGAACGCGGTCGTCTGCTCAGCTGTCTGCCAGTTGATTGACTCAGACGTCTGGTTGGTCTTGGCGCCTGGGAACAGGCGGAAGACTGGCGTTGACGGTTGGGTCACAGTCCAGCTTGCGGTCGCCGCCGCGCTGACATTGCCAAGCGCGTCTGCTGCCTTGATGGCGACAGTGTGGCTGCCACCCTCAAGGTCGCTCAGCGAAACTGGCGAAGTGCAGCTGTCGTAACCGCCACCGTCCACCGAGCAGAGGAATGTTGATCCCGAGTCGCTGCTGAAGGCCACAGTGGCCGATGTTGATGCAGTGCTCGAGGCAGGCTTGCTCGAGATGGTTGGCAGCGCTGGTGGCGCGGTGTCAACGGTCCAAGACGTTGCAACTCCACCGCTGCGGTTGCCGTCATGGTCTGCTGCGCGGACTCGAAGCGTGTGGCTGCCGTCTGACAGGCCACTAGTTGTCCACGGAGACTCACAACGAGTCCAATCCGAGCCGTCAAGCGAGCACTCGCTGACGGTGTCCGCTGGCAGGGTGAACTCAACCGAGGCCGACGTGGACTTGGTCGGGCTGGGCAGAGTCGTCGAGATCGTCGGCGCATCAACAGCTGCACCGCTGATCGTCCAATCGACGATCTGAGCATCACTCTGGTTGCCGGCAGCGTCGGTGGCAGTAATGCGTACCTTGTGCTGGCCAACGGCAAGGCCAGTCAGGTCAACCGGGCTATGGCAGTCGTCCTGCCACGCGCCGTCGTCAACACGGCAGCGGTATGTGAGTCCGCTGACCTCGGTGAACTCAACAGAACCACTGGTGCTGAGGGTTCCGTCAGTCGGCTGGCTGGTGATTGTTGGCTTCGCGGGTGCTGTTGTGTCAACAGTGAATGTGCTGCTGACAGCTGTGCTGTATGAGCCTGAGCCATCTGTCTCACGCACGCGAAGCGTGTGCTCGCCATCGCCTAGTGCTGCTGGCGTGTACGGGCTGGTGCACGCTGCCCAAGAGCCGTTGTCGATCGAGCATTCGAACGAGTTGCCATCGTCCGAAGTGAGGTTGAACCGCGGCGTCGAGTCGCTGACCGGCGAGGTGAACGCTTGGCTGACAGTCGGAACTGGCAGGCCCTCAGAGATCACAGTCCAAGTTGCAGTTCCAGCGGTGCCAACATTGCCGGCAACGTCAACCGCACGGA
Organism: uncultured Solirubrobacteraceae bacterium; assembly: GCA_964654785.1. Taxonomy (GTDB): domain Bacteria; phylum Actinomycetota; class Thermoleophilia; order Solirubrobacterales; family Solirubrobacteraceae; genus WLNJ01. Next base: position 104 of record CAZZKI010000062.1, on the reverse strand, counting down.
TCTGGACAGTGTGCTCGCCAAGAGCAAGGCCGCTCGCAGCAAACGGACTTGAGCAACTCGCCCAAGCGCCGGAGTCAAGCTTGCACCCAAAGCTTGCATCGGAC
>CAZZKI010000061.1:0-7034 GCA_964654785.1 uncultured Solirubrobacteraceae bacterium | reverse complement strand
GGTCGTAACGGCAGCCTTTGCAGTGCTGGCTCATCTTCGACATGTAGTTGCCGCCTGCGGCATAGGGCTTGGTCATCATCACGCCACCATCAGCGTGGATCCCCATTCCGATCACGTTTGGTGCCATCACCCAATCGGAAGCGTCTACGAAAGAGGCACGGAACCAGTCCAACGCCTCCTGCGGCTCAACACCAAGCAGAAGCATCGAGTTACCCAAGACCATCAGCCGCTCAATGTGGTGGGCATAACCAGTCCCCTCAACAGTGTTGATGGTCTCCTGCAGACAGTTCCAGTCGGTTTCGCCCTCTCCCCAGAAGACTGCTGGCAACGGCAACTTGGCAGCCAGCCCGTTGTCCGCGCTCCAACTGTCGAAGCGGAAGCGGTACATGCACCGAACGAACTCTCGCCAACCAATCACCTGGCGAATGAAGCCCTCCGCGGACTGCAGCGGTACTCGCCCAGCTCGGTATTCAGCTTCGACCCTTTGGACAAGCTCAAGAGGATCAAGCAGCCCAAGGTTGAGCGGCACCGACAGGCGGGCGTGGAAGAGGGTCCTCTCCCCCGTAACCATCGCGTCCTGCCAAGGGCCAAACTCGGGCAGGCGGTTTGCGATGAAGTCCTCGAGGACGGCATCTGCCTCAGCTGCTGTGACTGCGAATTCACGCGGGTTGTCAATCCCCCACACCTTCAGCCCAGAGGCAATTAGGGAGTCGAGGTCAGCCCGCACTTCTTCGTCGATTGAATCCTCTTCAGGAAGCCATGGAACCGGCGCGCTTAGACCCTTCGCAGGTGGCTTTCGGTTGTCGGCGTCGAGGTTCAACTTCCCTCCCTCCGGGCCGCCGTCTGAGTCGAGAAGCAAGCCGTAGGTTCTGCGCATACCTCGGTAGAAGTGCTCCATCGTCACGCGCTTCTTTCCTTCAGCCCATTCGGCAAAGTCGGCTGGGCTGGCGAGGAAGGCGTTAGAAGGGACCAACTCGACCCCAAAGCTTTCGAGCTTCTTGGCCCAATCTCGGTTCTCAGGCTCCATGCAGACCAGATCTTCTTGACCCGCCACAGCGTTGGCGAACGAGTCTGCACCGCGAACCTCGACGACCTCACGCCCTTCGGCGCGAAGCTCTTCAGCCCGGTGCCTCATCGCAGACATGACGATGTGGAGTCGCGCTCGGTGGTAGCGGCGCTTCGCCATCGCGCCAGTTGACTCAATGAACAGGACGCGGTCGGCACCCTCCAGAGCAGGGTTGTCAGCGCCCAGTTGCTCCCCGAGGATCAGCGCGGTCTTGGCCACAGGCTTCCCGGTCAGGCTTCGACTGCGTCAGCGGTGGCCCGGTAGCGCTCGATGGCGCGCTCGCGTTCACGCTTGTGGTCAAGGATTGGAGCTGGGTAGTCCTTGCCGATAACGCAGCCTGCGGCCTGCTGCTCGTCGTCCGTCATGTCCCACGGCTCGAACAGCTTCTCCAGCGGAACTTCGCGAAGTTCGGGGACCCAGCGCCTCACATAGACGCCGTCAGGGTCGAACTTTCGCTGCTGCAGGATCGGGTTGAAGATCCGCTTGAAATATGGCTGAGGGTCAACCCCGAGCGAAGCTGTCCACTGCCAGTTGCCGTTGTTTTGAGAGGTGTCACCGTCAAGCAGGAGCTTCATGAACCAAGCCTCGCCTTGTCGGTAATCGATGTGGAGGTCTTTCGTGAGGAACGAAGCAACGACCATCCGCGTCCTGTTGTGCATGAAGCCAGTGGCACTGAGCTCGCGCATACCTGCATCCACGAGTGGGTAACCGGTCTTGCCCTCGCACCACGCTTGCCAGCCCGGCTCGTCTTCAACCCATTCGAGGTCGTGAAAGCGCTCCTGAAGTGGGGTCTTCACATTGGTGGGCCAGTGGAGAATCACATGCGCGTAGAAATCACGCCAGGCGACTTGGCGGCGGAATGCCTCGGGATTCTTGCCCGGCAGCTCGGCCACCCGAGCCTCCAACTCTCGAGCGGAGAGGGTCCCCAAGTGGAGGTGAGGTGACAGAAGTGATGTGTGAGAGGAAAGGTCGTCGTGAAGCTCCTTGTAACGATGAACTCCATCCGCTAACCACTCTTCCATTCGCGCACGGGCTGCCTTCTCTCCAGCTGGCAGCGGGTCGCTCAGCATTCGCTTAAGGCCAAGATCCTCAGCTGTGGGTATCTCCCCCGGGTCAAGTTCCGGTGACGGGACTTGCTTGGGGGCTGGGAGGACTTTTCTCCTCTCCGCTTCCGCCCAGTTGCGAGCAAAAGGCGAGAACACTGTGTAGGGCTTGTCCTCCTTTGTCCTGATCCGCGCAATGTCTGCGCAATAAGTTCCTGGATGACGAACGAGCTCTGACCCGACAGCAGCAAGTGCGTCGGCAACATCAGCATCACGCGCCAAAGCGAACGGGGCCGCATCACTCGTGGCGTGTACTTGTTCCACTCCTAACTCAAAAGCAAGAGCTGGAATGACGTCCGCCGGCCTACCGCGACGAATTACCAGCGAGCCTCCCCTCTCCTCAAATGCTTCGCGCAGCTCCCTCAGAGACTCCAGCATGAAATGCGTCCGATCGCCTGAGCCCCACTTGCCGGCATAGACCCGCTCATCAAGGACAAAGACCGGAAGAACTTGGTCCGAGGACTCAAGGGCAGCGTGAAGGGCAGGGTGATCGTGGATCCGCAGGTCGCGCCTGAGCCAGAGAATTGAAGTCTTCATTTCCGCCATCTTTAGCTTCTACGCGTCGGGGCGCGTTGACGCTCACCCTCGCGAGGCCGTTTCGTTCGTACACTCGGAAGAGATGGCAACTGAACAGGTCCAAAACTTCCCCCTCTTCCCGCTGGGAATGGTGGCTCTCCCAACAGAGGAAGTGCCTCTCCACATCTTCGAAGAGCGTTACAAGCTGATGATCGGCGAATGCATTGCTGAGGAAAAAGAGTTCGGAATCGTCCTCCGCGACGAGGAAGACGAACTGCACGAGGTTGGCTGCGCACTTGTAGTCGAAGAAGTCCTTGAACAGATGGACGACGGCAGGCTCAACATCGTCTGCAGGGGCACCCGCCCGTTCAAGATTGTTGAAAAGGGTGCTGATCGCCCTTATCCATCCGGGACAGTTGAGTTCCTCGTGGACAAGCCTTCGGAAGAGGACGACTCAGGCGCCGAGACTAGGTCCGTCTATTCCCAGCTCTACTCCGAGGCCACCGAGCGAACAATCCCGAACGAGGAACTCGTAGAGCTGAGCTCCTACGAGATGGCCAGCACCGTTGACTTCGGGACTGAGGCCAAGCAAACCCTGCTTGAGCTTCGTGACGAGAACGCACGCCTGTCAATGCTTGAAAGCCTGTTCAGGGCGGCTCTCAAGCGTGTCTCACTGATTGGCAAAGCAGAGGCACTGGCTGGAAGCAACGGCCGGGTCCGATTCGGGACCGAGGACTAGTTAGCGGCTGACTCCAGCGGGCCACTTGCCGATTACTCGGAGGCCCGAAGTTGCGTCGCGAAGGAAAGCCGTCGCGCCAGTCACGACGTTGCTGTTTCGGATCTCCGATCCAGTGCAGGTGCCGTCTGAGTAGGAGCGGAAGGCGATCTCCAGATAGCGGTTTGCCCCAACCTTGACTAGCCCAACCCCATCTACATAGTGGGCGCCGGGAATGACTGGCATGCCGTCGGCAAAAGTGATGTTCTGAACCAAGCGCCAGACCCCGCCGCTCCTCACACCCGAGCCTAGAACCACACCACCTGACCTGACAGGGGTGGACTGCCTTGCTCGAACTGTGATTGACCCTTTGGTGTAAGCGCCTTGGAAGGTGAACACCGAGAGGGCGCGGCAACCCGGAGCTGGATTGGAAGGCCAAAACCTCACACCAGGGATGTCGTATTCCGTGATCGAGGAAGTCCAGTCGGAGGGCATCTCCCAAGTCACGAAGCCAGCGATGCGGTGTTTGGCATCGCCATTGATCGGAAGCGCACCAAGCTGAGCGGTGCGTGACCAAGCGCCAGCCGTTGCTGGCATGGCAAAGAGCGAGCTCGCTGCCGCTACTACGAGGGCTGTCCTGAGGCTCCTCACGCTGGAAAGGTTACTCCCGCATCTAGCCCACCGTCGCGATTTAACGCTTCAACTGGCAGACGTTCTTTGCAACCTTGCGGGTGAAGTACGCAAGTTCCTTGAAGGAGGATGGAACTCCGGGGTTACCGTCCTGCCAGCTGACTTGACCAGCCCCAAAACGAACTGAGAATTCATAGATCGGGTTTACAACCCCAATCTCAGGGATTGGCTTGTTCTTGTCAACAGCCAGTTGATTGGTCAGTTCGCGCGCTTGGAGAAGGCGGTCGTTAGGCAACGGCCTTGGCGCACCGCCATTGCATCTGACAGTTCCGTCATCGCTGACGAGCAGCGTCAGGTTGGCCCCGGGGATCGTCCCTGTTCGCTTCACGAGAAAGAGATCGGCTGACTTCTGAGTTCCGCACGCGGCGAGAATCAGAATCGCAGTGACTGCCGCAGCGAACAGCGGAATCCCGACTGGTCGAAGCCTCACTGGGCTACCTCGGCTGCCCCACCGCGACGCGGGTCCCCTGCGCCATCGAGCAAGCCCGAAGTTGTCTTCACCGCAGCTTGGACACCTCCGAAGAAGAGGTTCTTGTCATGGAAAGCTGCGACACCATGCCCTGTCTCCTCAAGGGGCTGTATGTCAATCCCTGGCTCGGCATAGATCACACCGTCCTCGAAGTGCAGCCTCGGGGCGTTAATCGCTTCAGCCACTGTGACTTCTTCATCAATCATCTGAACGAGAGTCTGGACGATCGCTGACCGAATTCGGTTCGACCCCGCACTTCCGACAGACATTGTTGGCGTTGACTGGTTCAACACCAAGGTCGGAGTCATCATTGAGGGCAACCTCCTTCCCGCTGGGTGCATGTGGAAACCGTGCGGGTTTAGGTCCTGCTCTCCCATCATGTTGTTGAGGTGAATCCCAGTTCCGGGGATTACTACCCCGCTGCTGGATCCGTTGGAGCAAGTCACCGAGCAGGCGAGGCCATCGGCATCAATGGTGCTGATGTGAGTGGTGTTGCCAAGGTGACTCCCGAGGAACCGCTTGGCGAAGCCGTCCTCGTTCAGCCCTTCAAGGAATTCGGTGGTGCGCGCCTCTTGAGCCTCTTCCATCGCGGCCACCAGAGCTGTCGAATCAGGAGCCATCAAGCTCTCTCCCAGACGCGCCAGAGTCAAAGCGATCAACACACCTCCAGCTGAAGGCGGTGGCGGGGTGAGAATCTGCCTCCCGCGGTAGTCAGTCACGATCGGCTCCCGTTCAACAACTTGGTACTCGGAGAGGTCTTCGAGCGTGATCAGGCCGCCTCGCTCCGCGAGCCAACCAGCGACCTTTTCTGCCAGCGCCCCGGTGTAGAAGGGTTCAGCCCCCTCGCGGCCTAACAGTTCAAGAGCATCACCAAGCTCGGGCTGGACAAGCAGCCCACCCTCTTTAAGCAGCGTGCCACCGGGAGCGAAGATCGCTGCGCTCTCAGGCGTACCAGTGATGATGCCTGTGAGGATCGAGAACAGGTAAGCCATCTCTGGCGTTACCTCCACACCGTCCCGCGCAAGCGCTGCGGCGTGACTGGTCAGGTCTGAAAGCGGAAGCCGCCCAAACTTATTTGAAGCGTGGACGAGCCCCGCAGGGTTCCCATAGGTTCCAGCAGAAGCAGGTCCGGCATTGAAAACTTGTGTTGCGTCACCAAAGTCAACCTGCCACGGCAGAAGGTCGGCGCGGGAAGAGTGGTCAGCCCCGCGCCCCGGGGCTTCAACGAAGAAGTCAAGGCAGACTGCCTTCCCGTCAGGCTCGGCGATTGTCATTAGCCCGCCCGCGCCGAGACCTGTCAACAGTGGCTCGGCAACGAACGACGCAAGCATCGCAGCCACAGCTGCGTCAACTGCGTTACCGCCTAGCTCGTAGGCCCTCGTGCCTGCAGCAGCGGACAGAGGATGCCCGGCAGCGGTTACCCCCCGCGCGGGCATCGTTTCTAAAGTCCGGAAAGGAACTCGGGCACGTCGAGCTCACCGTCGTCCACACGGGACGGGCGGCGGCGTTCAACCCGAAGCTCGCCAGTTGGCTCACCAAGAGCCTCAGCAACATCACGTCGTGCCTTGCGGGCAGCGCGCTCGTTGTGGTAGCCGGTAGCCACGACCGTGACCCAGACTTGGTCTCCCAAGCCTTCGTCAATCATGGCGCCGAAAATGATGTTCGCGTCAGGATGGGCAGCGTCGGCAATGGCCTTGGCTGCTTCGTTGACTTCCGACAGGGCAATGTCAGGTCCGCCGGTGACAGACAGGAGGATTGACCTTGCGCCATCAATGCTGGTCTCAAGCAGAGGGCTGCTGACAGCTGCCTCTGCAGCGGCGAGCGCACGGCCTTGGCCGGTGCCCATGCCGATGCCAAGAAGCGCGCTTCCTGCGTCAGTCATGATCGTCCGCACGTCGGCGAAGTCGAGGTTGATGAGTCCTGGAAGGGTCACCAGGTCGGAGATACCCTGAACACCCTGACGAAGAACATCGTCGGCTACGCGGAATGCGTCAACCATTGAGGTGTCGCGCTCGAGCACATCAAGCAGGCGGTTATTCGGGACGACGATGAGAGTGTCCACCTCGGCCCCAAGGGCCTCGACACCCATGTCCGCGGCCTTACTGCGGCGTGTGCCCTCAAACGAGAACGGACGAGTCACGATGCCGACCACAAGCGCACCAGCCTCGCGAGCAATGCGTGCAACTACGGGAGCGGCACCTGTGCCCGTCCCGCCACCTGCGCCGACTGCAACGAAAACCATGTCCGCACCGCGAAGCGCTGCCTTGATCGTGTCGTGATCGTCCATTGCAGCCTTACGGCCAACCTCTGGATCGGACCCTGAGCCAAGACCCTTGGTCACATCCTCACCGATGTGAATGATGTGGTCAGCGCTTGACTTGTTGAGCGACTGGACGTCGGTGTTGACGGCAATGAACTCAACGCCTGGGACCTTGGCCTCAACCATTCGGTCAACAGCGTTTACGCCGGCACCGC
>CAZZKI010000060.1:0-7138 GCA_964654785.1 uncultured Solirubrobacteraceae bacterium | reverse complement strand
TGTCGTCTCCGCGCATGTAGTAGTTGCGCACGGTACGGCTTGTCTGGCTGGTCACACAACTAGATGTTGATGTGCTGGCACAGCGCTGCCAGAACCAGACGGGCGTCGGGTTGCCAGGCAGGGCCGACAGAGAGCCACCTGTGCTGATTGCGGTCGTGTGAACGAGAGTTCCCTCGGGAGCTAAGCTGATGCTTACGAGGATTGTCGTCCAGCGCGCCGTCTTGACGATGCTGACGTTGCCGTAGCTGTCGGTCGCACGGACATTAAGGGTGTGCTGGCCTGCTGCAACATTGAACTCGTCTCCGCTTGAGCATGGCGACCAGTTGCCCCCATCTAGCTGGCAGCTGGTGCTTCCAGGGTTCGCGTCAGAAACGCCAAAGCTGACAGTCTCGGTGGCGTTGGAGCGCACGCCTGATGGTGGTGAGTTCAGGGTCACAACCGGAGCAGTTGCGTCGGAAGACCAGCTGGCCGTTTGAACCGTGCTGACATTGCCAGCAGCGTCCGTTGAGCGCAGCTGAAGAGTGTGGTTTCCGTCAGGGACAGTAAGCGTGTAACCACTGCGCGTGTTGACCCAAGGCCCATTGTCAAGCTTCCACTCGGCAAAGCCGTGGTGAAGCTCGTCAACGCTGAACCAGATCTTCTCCTTCGAAGCGGTCCTCTTGCCTGATGGCACCGACGTGAAGGCAACAACCGGCGGGGTCGTATCGGTAACCCAGCTGGTGCTAGCAACGTTACTTACGTTGCCAGCCTTGTCAGTGGCCCTTACGTTCATCGTGTGCTCGCCATCGGCAACGTTGACCGAGTTGCCACTCGTGCAGGTCGTCCACGCGCCACCATCAAGCTGGCACTCGCTGAAGTCAGGGTTCGCGTCCGTAACAGCGAACGAGATCGGCTCATTCGAGCTGGTGCGGAATCCTGACGGAACCGGAGTAATGGCAATGACCGGGTTGGTGTTGTCAACATGCCAGTCGAGTGTCGTGGTTGAGAGGGCGTACATACCGAGAGCGTCAATTGCCCTCGCTGCAAAGCTGTGAGTTCCCTCGGACAGCCCAGACACGCTGTAGCCGCTAGTGCAACTGACCCAGGTGCCTCCGTCAACTGAACATTCGTAGTTGGCGCCAGCAGTGCCGTTCCACGTGAACGCGCCACTGGACGAGGTTGTGACACCCGATGGGCCGCTTGTGATCACAGGTGCGATGGGAAGGCTGTAGCGCCAGAACCGGCTTTGCGGTTCGCCGCTGATCCCAATGAAGCGACCGGAGATGAAGATCTCGTAGCCGTATGCGTCAATCGAGTTGACAGAGTTGTTTGCATTGGGGTTCCAGTCGGAGAGGCTGCCATCGGTAAAGACCGCGGCGATCCGGTTGCGTGTAGTTGAGCCCACTGTTGTGAAGTTGCCACCGAGGAACACATCGGGTCCGGCTAGGGCGATCGCGTTGACGGTGTTATTGAGGTTCGGGTTCCACTCCGAAATCACAGATCCGTTGAGGTCCACAGCAGCTGCGCGGTTCCGTGTGGTGCCCCCGACTGAGGTGAAGGCTCCGCCTGCGTAGAGGCGGCTGAAATCGTCATTGAAGACGATCGCGTTAATCGTGCCGTTGAAGTTCGGGTTCCAGGAGAGGAGACTGCCTGAGCTGTCAGCTGCTGCAGCGTTGTTCCTCGTGCTGCCTCCAGAAGTCGTGAAGGCACCCGCATAAAAAATGTCTGAGCCGTGCGTGGCCATCGAGTAGACGGTCCCGTTCGTTCCGGGGTTCCAACTGCCAAGAACACCGTCCTCCCCGACTGCAGCAAGGTTGGAGCGACTGCCACCCGCGATCGTCGTGAATGAGCCTCCGACATAGAGCGTGGTTCCCACCTCAACCATGGCGTTGATCGCTCCATTGGGTGCTGGGTTCCATGCGAGTACCGTTCCGCTGGCATCTACAGCCACTGCATTGTTTCGAGTGGTTGTGCCGACAGTGGTGAAGTTGCCGCCAATGAAGAACTTGCCGTTCGAAGCGATGATTGATGTAGGGACTCCGTAGATAGCTGGATCCCAGCTCGTTGGCTCACCGCTGGCATCAAGTGCCATAGCGTGAAGGCGAATGATCCCTCCGGTTGATGCGAAGAGGCCGCCGAGGTAGATCTTGCTTCCAGCGACGGCAATCGAGTACACCTCGTTGTTCGGGTTTGGAGCCCAGTCATTCACGGTGCCGTTGGTCTCAACGGAGCCAGCGTAATAGGCAGTCTTGGAACCGATCTTTGAGAAGAGGCCGCCGAGATACACGGTTGTTCCGCTCACTGCGATCGCGTAGACGCTGTTGTTCGGAGCTGGGTTCCAGCTGGACACCGAACCTCCGGTTGAGACTGCGGCAACACGGCCGCGGTTGACGCCTCCAATGTTGTTGAAAAGGCCGCCGACGTAGACGGTCGAACCACTGACAGCGATCGCACGGACAGTGTTGTTCGGGTTTGGAGCCCAAGACGCGAGGGTTCCGTTCGTCCCAACCGCAGCAAGATTTGAGCGGGAAGAGCCTCCAGCAGTGGTGAAGGAACCACCTAGGTACACGGTCGAGCTGGAAACGGTGACCGCACTGATTACCCCGTTCGGGTTCGGAGCCCAACTGCCGAGGGTTCCATCAGTTCCAATGGCGGCAGCGTTGGCTCTAGCGGTGGACCCGACCTGGCTGAAGCTCCCGCCGATGTAAAGGTTGGTGCCGTCAGTGGCTGCCGAGTTGATAGTGCCATTGACATTCGGGTTCCAAGATTGAACGGTGCCGTCGGTACCGATAGCCGCAGCGCGGTTGCGAGCGGTGTTCGAGGATCCGACCGTCGTGAAGGCGCCGAACAGGTAGACATTGGAACCGACGACGACTGCAGCGTTGACTGTGCCGTTCGGTTGCGGATTCCAACTTGTGTCGACGCTGCCGTCCGAGTTGATGTGGGCGGCATTCTTACGGGCTGTTTCACCACTGTCAGCGCAGTCGCCGTCGCCATTATCGCCGACGCAGGTGAATGTACCCACGACATACCAACCACCTGAGCCGTCAGACACCACCTGATTAACGCCGGTGCCGTAGACGGAAGAAAAGGAACGGTCGACCGAGGCAGTCGAACCATCAACCATTGCTGCGGAACCGGTGAACCATTGGTTCCAGCCTGTGAAGTTGCCAACGAAGTAGCGGGTGCCATTGGCGTCAGCTGCAGTCATATCCGCGACCGGCCCGTTGAAGCCTGCCTGAAGGGCAACTCGATCAACAGCGGAGGCCCTGGCCGTATCAAGCAAGAAGAACGACGCTGCCGAAGCGATAAAGACGGCCACGAGTGCTGAGTGGAACTTCAGACTACGAACAAACACAGGACTCCCTTGCAGATACCCGTCGGGGCTTTCAAGCAAATACTTGGTTCGAGATGGTATTGGTTTGGGACGAGTGTCGCAAATTTGAACCGGAGTGCCAAGAAAGAAGCCCGAGCCGTGCGGCCCGGGCTTCAGATAAGCCTTGTTGTCGGCGGCTCGCCTAACTGGCGGTGGTGACTCCACTCCTGTAGCTCGCGCCACCGCAGGTAAACGGTTCGAGGTAGTGGTTCACGTTGGCTTCCAAGAAGTACATCGTCCGAAGTTCCTTGCCCACATCGGCCGCGGTGACTCGGTAGAGATACCCCGTTGCGCCAGGAATGTTGGTGCAGGTGAGGCCATTGACATCACTCGCTGTAGGTTCGCAACGCTGCCACTGCAACGTCCGGTTAACAACCCCATTCCAGCCTTCCATTCGCCCACCGTTGAACTGGACAAGCTTGCCCTTGACTGGTGCAGCAGTGTTGTTCTGGGTCGTGATGTAAGCGACGTCCTTGATCCACGGGATCACCTTGGCCGTCATTGGCGACCAGACATGGCGAACTGTCGTGCCTTGGTAGAAGCGGACCCCGAAGCGGAGGCGTTGGCCAAGGTCAGCCTCACGCATGTACCAGTTGCGCTGGGTTCTGCTCTGCTGGATCAGGACGCACGAGCTCGCCTCGGTTGTGGAGCAGCGCTGCCAAACGAAGATGGGTGTGGGGTTGCCAGGAATGCTGGCGAGCGATCCGCCGGTCCCGATTGCGTCCGTATGCACGCGCTGACCAAGGGCGTCAACCGTCACTCGCGGAAGGATCGTGTTCCACGATGCTGTGGTGACGGTACCGATGTTCCCAGCCCGGTCAATTGCTCGAACGGTCAGAGTATGGGGACCATCGCCAATGCCTGTGATCGAGTCACCGCTGGCACACCCAAACCATTCACCGCTATCAAGCTGGCACTCGGTGTAGTCAAGGTTGGCCTCGGTGACGCTGAAGCTGATGTTCTCGTTGTCGCCATAGCGGATACCAGTGGGAGCGTTGGTGATTGCCACGACAGGAGCGATTGTGTCCACGATCCAGTTCGCGGATGTCCCAGCTTGCGCGACCATTCCGAGAGAGTCAATAACCCGAACGGAGAAGGTGTGGGGGCCTTCGCCGAGGCGGGTAAGACTGTACGGCGTCGTGCAGGCTGTCCAAGCACCACCGTCAAGTGAGCACTGGTAGACGGCCCCTGCGGTACCGGTCCACTCAATCGTTCCTGACTTCGAAGCAACGTAGCCCGATGGTGAGCTCGTGATAGTCGGTTCGACAGGGAGGTTGTAGCGCCAGAAGCGGCTCTGCGGGTTGCCACCCATGCCGCTGAAGCGACCGGAAACGAAGATCGCGCTTCCGAAGGAGCTGATCGAGGTCACAGTGTTGTTGGCGTTTGGATTCCAGTCGGACAGCGTTCCGCTGCTGAAGACCGCTGCGATGCGGTTGCGAGCTGTCGAGCCAACAGTGGTGAATGTGCCTCCAAGGAAGATGTCCGGGCCGGCAACAGCAACAGCATTAACAGTGTTGTTGAGGTTCGGGTTCCAACTTGTGGGGTTACCAGTATCGGTCTCAATCTCCGCAGCACGATTGCGGGTTGTCGAGCCAACGGTGGTGAAGGCGCCGCCAGCGTAGAGGGTGGCACCGTCTTCGTTGAACGCGATGTCGTTGACTGCTCCGTTGAAGTTCGGGTTCCAAGACAGCAGGCCACCCGATGTGTTCAAGGCTGCAGCGTTGTTACGCGAACTACCGCCAGCAGTGGTGAAAGCACCACCGACGTAGATGTTGCCGCCAGCCGTGGCCATCGTGTTGATGGCACCATTTGCGCCCGGGTTCCAAGACTGAAGTGCGCCAGCCTCGTTGATTGCTGCAAGGTTGCTGCGGCTTCCGCCCGCAATGGTGGTGAATGAACCTCCTGCGTAGAGCGTGGAGCCAATCTCAACGATGTCGTTGATGGCTCCGTTGGGGTTCGGGTTCCAAGACAGGAGCGAGCCGCTGCTGTCAACTGCTGCGGCGTTGTTACGAGTTGCGCCGCCAACCTTCGTGAAGTTGCCTCCAATGAAGAACTTGCCGTTTGAGGCAATGATCGAAGTTGGGATTCCGTAAATGTCCGGGTTCCAAGAAGTGAGCTGGTCGTTTGAGTCAAGCGCCAGGGCGTGCATGCGCACGATGCCACCCATCGAGCTGAAGATGCCACCGATGTAGACCTGACTCCCGTTGATGGCGAGCGAATTGACCTCGTTACTGGGGTTAGGAGCCCAGTTCTTTACTGACCCGTCTGTTCCAACTGCGCCCGCGTAGTAGGCGGTTGAAGAGCCAATCTTGGAGAACGAGCCGCCGATGTAGACGGTTGATCCGCTGATGGCGATCGAGCTGACGTTGTTGTTCGGGGCTGGGTTCCAGCTGTTGACTGTGCCGCCCGTGGTTACCGAGGCAACCTTGCCGCGATTGACACCTCCGATGTTGTTGAAGGCGCCTCCGATGTAGACATTGGAGCCGTCAAGTGCGATCGCCTTGACTGCCCCGTTAGGAGCTGGGTTCCAGGAGGTAACGGAGCCGTCGTTGGCGATTGCCGCCAGGTTGGACCTAGTTGCGCCGGCAACGGTGCTGAAGGTGCCGCCCAGATACACAGTGGAATCGCTAGTGATTGCGATTGCGTTAACTGCTCCATCTGTATTAGCAGTCCAGCCGCTGAGGGTGCCGTCAGTGCTGAGAACTGCAACGTTCGCGCGGTTGCTTCCCCCAACAGTGCTGAATGAACCGCCAAGGACGATGGCCGGCCCTTGAGCGGCAATAGCGTTAACAGTGCCGTTTACATTGGGATTCCAAGACTTGATGCTGCCGTCAGTGCCGATAGCTGCGGCACGGTTGCGAGTAACGTTGCTGGATCCGACCGTCGTGAATGCGCCTGCAAGGTAGACAGTTGAGCCTGACACGGCGATTGCGTTGACGGCGCCGTTCGGCTGCGGGTTCCACGCGGTGTCGAGGCTGCCGTCAGCGTTGATGTGGGCTGCGTTCTTACGAGGAGTCTCGCCGGAGTCAGAACAGTCACCGTCACCGTTTTCACCAACGCAAGTGAACGCGCCGCCGACGTACCAACCGCCGTTTCCGTCAGATGCGGTTGCTGCGACTGTTCCGCTGACCGCTGGGAATTGGCGGTCAACTTCGGCCGATGTCCCATCAACCATTCCGGCTCCGCCAGTTACCCACTGGTTCCAGCCGGTGAAGTTGCCAACGAAGTAGCGGGTGCCGTTGGCGTCTGCTGGAGTCATGTCCGCGACCGGGCCGTTGAAGCCGGCTTGGAGGAACACCCGGTTTACGGGAGGCACAGCCTGTGCTGCGCTGGCGCCGAAGGCCAGGAGAACAGCTGCGGACAGGGCCAAAACGCTAAAACGAGTAGCGGGGCGAAGACTTGATGACACGAACAAACTCCTTGGTTGAGGGCGCATCGGTGCGTTTTGGCAGTCGATTGGTACCCGATCCTAGTGTCTTCTAATGACCGTCGCAAACGGCACTAGCGAAATGGTGCGCTAGGAGCGAAATACCTCCGAAAAGCGCGGCCGGTCGCGTTGCTACTGTCGCCCGTGTGACCTCCCTCTCTGACTTGCCTCTGATCGCCTCTGGAAAAGTTCGCGACATCTACGCAGTGGGGGACGACAAACTCCTACTCGTCGCGAGCGACAGAGTCTCCACTTTCGACGCAGTTCACCCCACGCCGATTCCCGGAAAGGGGGCAGTCCTCACTGCGATCTCAGCTTTCTGGTTCGACAGGATCGCTGGGCTTGTGCAGAACCAC
>CAZZKI010000059.1:0-7417 GCA_964654785.1 uncultured Solirubrobacteraceae bacterium | reverse complement strand
CTTCGCACACGAGGTCGCGTCGTCGGGTATATAGATCGCACATTTCTGCGACGTCCGCGCGTACATCCTTTTCCAAGGCTCGAGCGCCAGCGAGTTGGACAGCGTCAAAGAGGCCGCTGTCCACGTTGCTCTTGAGCTTCCAATACGCGGAAACTGCATCCTCATTGCCGACGATTGCAGCGCAGCGCCAGCCAGTCATGTTCCATCCCTTAGAGAGTGAGAAGACCTCCACCCCGACGTCCTTGGCCCCAGGTGTCGCAAGAAAGCTGGGCGCCACATAACCGTCGTAGGTCGTCTCGCTGTAGGCGTTGTCGTGGACAACGAGAATGTCGTTGGCGGCGGCAAACTCAACTGTCTCCTCAAAGAACCCGTCCGGTACGACAGCTCCTGTTGGGTTGTTCGGATAGTTGATGAACAGGAGACGTGCCTTCTCGGCGACCTCGGCAGGTATTGCCGAATAATCAGGGGTGAATCCACGCTCTGGCACCAACGGCATCAGGTGAGCATCTGCGCCGACAAGCTTGGGTCCAGCCGAGTAGACCGGGTAACCAGGGTCAGAGGCAAGCGCGATCGAACCGCTGTCCAGGAATGCAAGGCTCAGATTGAAGATGCACTCCTTGGCGCCGATAGCGGGCACGATCTCAGTCGCCGGGTTGAGATTGACACCGAAGCGGTCCAGATAGAACGCCGCCATTGCGTCTCGGAACTCAGCACGTCCTCTGTTGGACGGGTACTGGTGTGTTGAAGGATCAGCGAGAGCAGCTTGACCGGCCTCGACTACCTTGGCGAAGGTTGGAGTATCCGGATCGCCGATTCCGAGGGAGATGACGTCAACTCCAGCAGCCTTCTTTTCAGCAATCTTCCGCTCGAGTTCAGCGAAAAGATAGGGCGGGATTAGGTCAAGGCGGCTGCTGGACTTCAAGAGAGTTCCTCCGTGAGATTTGGGGCGAGTACGCCAGAGTAAACGGGAACGGCCCATCCTGTTAGCTCAAGGTCGAGCTCCTCTGAGATACCTACAGTCAACTCGCCTCCGTCAAGGGAAACTGTGACTGGCGCCTGTTGGCCTCGCAGATGCGCCGCAACAGCCGCACCCGATGATCCGGTTCCGGAACTCATGGTTTCGCCAACTCCGCGCTCGAAGATTCTCGCTCTGATCCCTGAGCCTGATCGCGCCCAAAAGGACACGTTTGTTCTGTTGGGGAACATTGGGTTTGCCTCAATTGGTGCGCCAACTGTGGGCAGATCAAGTGCGTCAACCTCTTCAACCGTGGTGAATTCAATTGCGACCTGCGGATTCCCTACATGGACAAATTGGAACTCACGAGCGACACCAGCCACGTCCAGCGTTCCGATTCCGTCCTGCGGTCCATCCGGCCAATCGGGTCCTGATGTGGTGGCCCTCCCTAGGGCCATTGTGCAGGTTCGTTCGTCGTGAATCAGTGGTTCCACTACGCCGGCGGCTGTCAGCATTGTGAACTGGGCGGCATCGGTCCAGCCACGAGCCTTGAGGTACATTGCGGCCTCGCGGGCCCCATTGCCTGAGAGTTCCGCCTCTGACCCGTCTGGGTTGAAGATCCTCAGGTGGGCGACATGTTCCGGGTGTTGGCTGAGCAGCAAGACACCATCTCCCCCAGGTCCAAAATTCGGATGACAGAGAGCTCGAACGCGTTCAGGGGTAAGTGGCCAAGGAAGATCGGACTCTTCAACGATCAGATAATCGTTGCCTAGAGCCTGCCATTTCTCGAAGTTCATACGCCTCAGTCTATGCCTCCGACCGACTGTCAATCACTTCCAGAATCTCATCGGCGATTGACGACGGCGAGCGCGAAGTGGCATCAATGATGTGGGCTGTCGTCAGCTTTCGCATCCATGTCTCTTGGCGCTTGGCGAAACGGTGCGTTCGGACCTTCATCGAGTCAACGTCACCAGCACGCAGCTCCTTCATCCCGATCGCCGCCTGAGCGGTTCGCGAGGGATTGAGCGCCCACGCGCGCTCCACCTCAGCCACTGCCCCGTCAACCAGCATCTGGTCAACACGGTTCGAAATGCGCTCACGCAGCAGTTTTCGGTCCATGGTGATTCCGAACAAGAGTGTTGGGTGTCGGAAGCTGGCCTCCCACATGTCACCTGTCTGGCTTTGTGGCTGCCCAGCGAGTGCGGCCTCCAGCGCTCGCGTAAGTCTCTGTGTGTCGTTGGGATCAATTTGAGCCGCTGCCTCTGGCTCTTGCGCTTTGAGCTGCGCGTGGAGTCCAGAGTTTCCAGCCGCCGCAAGTGCTTCCTGTACCTCTCGTCGAATCTCCTCGGGAACAGGTGGTCGGAGATCGAGGGACGCCAGGGCAGCCTGCAGGTAGAGACCTGTGCCACCGACAAGAAGAGCTAGACCGCCCGATTCAGACGCTGAATCAATACATGGCTGGGCCTCGCTGGCAAATGCCCCTGCGCTCCACTCTTGACTCACCGATCTCGACGCCACTGTCAGCCAAGAGCCGTCCTCGGCAGATGGCGCGCCAGTGATGATCGGAATCTCTCGATAGACCGCGTATGCGTCGGCACTTATCCCCGTCACCGGGACTCCACTTTGTTCGAGTCTTGCTCGGACTTCCACGCCAACCGCGGTTTTGCCGACAGCGGTCGGACCGAAAATTGAGACAACCGGGAAGTTCCTCATCGTTGGATCCTGTCACTGTAGGGACATGAACAAACTCCAAGGAAACGTATTGATCACCGGCGCCGGAGGTGGCATCGGCGCAGCAATCGCACGCGAGCTCGCACCGAGTGCTGGAAAGCTCACACTCTCGGCCAGGCGGGTTGACCAGATTGAGGCGCTGGCCTCGGAACTTGGCGCTGGCGTCATTGCTTCTGACCTTGAGGATCGAGACCAGGTTGCCGATCTCGCAGGCGCGTGCAGCAATGTTGATGTCGCAATCATGAACGCGGCGCTCCCAGCTTCAGGGGACCTCCTTGAGTACGAGGTTGACCAAATCGATCGCGCAATCGAAGTCAATCTCCGCGCTCCCATTGTTCTGGCCCGTCTGCTGGGTGAGCAGATGGCCGAGAGAGGCGGCGGGCATATCGTCTTCATTTCGTCGCTTGCGGGCAAGGCTGCTTCTGCTGGCAGCTGCCTCTACTCAGCGACAAAGTTCGGTTTGAGGGGTGCCGCAATTTCAATGCGGGCGGATTGGTCAGATCGCAATGTTGGTGTTTCCGTTGTCTGTCCAGGCTTTGTGTCGGGTGCCGGAATGTTCGCCGACAGCGGCGCGCGTCTTCCCAAGGGGATCAAGACAGTCACACCAGAAGCCGTTGCCGAGGGTGTCGTAACCGCAGTTGCAGGCAACAAGCTGGAGGTCGACGTTGCACCAATTCCACTGAAGCTGGGAGCCAAATTTGCGGTCGTTGCGCCTGCTGCTTGGGAGGCGCTGAACCGGAAGACTGGTGGTCAGAAGCTGTCAGACAAAATGGCGGACAGCCAGAAGCACAAACGTTAAGCGGTAACTGCTGAAAGAACTTGGGTGCCGTCCAAGGTGAGGCTTGTTGCCGATTCGATACGCACCGAAACGAGGTCGCCTTCATTCGCGAGTCCATCAAAGTTGACGACCTTGTTCTCTCGAGAGCGGCCTCGCATCCGGGTTTCATCTGTTCGGGAAACGCCCTCCACCATCACCTCTACCTCGGTACCAACGAATCTCTGCGCTTGCTCACGAGCGCGACGCTGGCTGAGGTCAACCAGCCGTTGAAGGCGTTCTGACTTCACATCGTGATCAATCTGCTCCGGCAGCAGCGCTGCTTCCGTATCGCGACGTGGAGAGTAGATGAAGGTGAAAGCGGCATCAAACCCGACTGCATCCACCACCTCGAGCGTCTCAAGAAAGTCATCTTCCGTTTCGCCAGGAAATCCGACGATGATGTCTGTCGTAAGAGCAATGTTCGGCAGTTCAGAGCGGATCATCTCCACCTTGGCTAGGTAGCGCTCCTTGTTGTATGTCCTGCGCATGGCCTTGAGGATCTTGGATGAGCCCGCCTGTAAAGGAAGATGAATGTGCTCGCAGACTGAAGGAAGATCACGGTGGGCGGCCACGACGTCTTCTCGAATGTCCTTTGGGTGGGGGCTCGTGTAGCGGATCCGGTCGAGCCCCTCAACTCCATCGAGCTCCGTAAGAAGGCCAGCAAAGGTCGTAGCCCCAGCGTCTTTGAGGTCACGACCGTACGAATTCACATTCTGCCCAAGGAGAGTTATCTCGCGTACGCCATCCGCCGCTAGTGCGCGAGCCTCAGAGACAAGTTCTGACTGCGGCCTACTCGCCTCAAGCCCGCGAGTTGACGGAACGATGCAGTAGGAGCAGCGGCAGTTACAGCCAACCGAGATTTGCAGCCAGCCGCTGTAGGTCCTAGATCTCCGTGCCGGCAGCCGACCAGTGAAGCCCTCAAATTCGAAATAGCCCTGTGCGGTCAGCGAATCGCTGGTCAGGAATTCAGCGAGCTTGTCTACTTGACCTGGACCAAAGGCCACATCAACAAACGGGAACTGACGGAACACATCCTCCTTCACAGACTGAGCCCAGCAACCTCCGACTCCAATCAAGGTTCCGGGCTTTCGGGCCTTTACCCACTTCGCTTCGTGAAGATGAGAAATGAATTTGGTGTCAGCCTTTTCGCGGATCGAGCAAGTGTTGAAAAGGATCAGATCGGCATCGGCCCGTTCCGCTACAGGAGTCCAACCCAGAGCGTCAAGCATGCCCTCCATCCGCTCGGAGTCATGTGCGTTCATTTGACAACCAAAGGTTGTGACGTGGTACTTCTGGCCTGTCAACACAGGCTGATTGTAAACCGAGTGAGCTAGATACTTACTCGCCGATTCGCGAATGGGCTCGGATGGCGTCGGCAGCGGTAGCCGGAGCAAAGCCTCGTCGGATGAGAATTCCCATTGCCTTGCGATGCGATGTCGGATCTTCAGCAGGAGAATCCAAACGCCGCTCGAGGAGGTCAATGGCCCTCTGGAGCTCCCCCTGGTCGTCCTCAGAGAGCGCTTCTTCTACTAGGTCGCGAGGAGCCCCGAGTTCGCGCAACCGGTTCCTTATCCGATCGTCTCCCCAGTGGTCCAACCTGCGCTTGTGTTCAACGAACTCGAGGCAGAAGGTTGCGTCGTTCAGATAGCCCATTTCGAGCAATCGGCCAACGGCCGCCTCTGCCACATCTGCCTCGAAGCCTCGTTGAATCAGCCGATTGCGAGTTTCTAGAACTGTGCGACCTCGGTGCCCCAGAAAGGCAAGACCTCTTCCCACCGCGAGTTCAACGCGGTGGTCAAAAGAATGCTCCGGGGTCAAGCAGCCTTCTCGTCGGGCGCAGCCTCAGCCGCATCGTCGGCAGGATTAGCCTCGCGTTCGATTTCCTTCACGAGCCCACGATCTATACCGGCTGCCTTGAAGACGTCATCCTCGATCTTCTTGGCAACTTTGGGGTTGTCATCAAGGAAGGTCTTTGAGTTCGCCCGGCCTTGGCCCAGGCGAGTGTCACCGTAAGAGAAGAAGGCTCCACTCTTTTGAACCACATCGTGTTCAACTCCAAGATCTAGGAGACAGCCGGAGGATGAGATGCCCTTGCCGAAGTCAATGTCGAACTCGGCGACGCGGAACGGGGCAGCAACCTTGTTCTTTACGACCTTGACGCGTACGCGGTTGCCGACGGCCTCAGTTCCATCCTTAAGAGTCTCAATCCTGCGGATGTCAAGACGCTGGGAGGAGTAGAACTTCAACGCCCGACCACCTGGCTGAGTTTCGGGGCTGCCGAACATCACACCGACCTTCTCTCGAATCTGGTTCGTGAAGAGGCAGATCGTTTGGGTGCGGTTGAGGTTTGCTGTCAGCTTGCGCATGGCTTGGGACATCATTCGTGCCTGCAGGCCAACGGTCTGATCCCCCATTTGCCCCTCGAGCTCCGAACGCGGTGTGAGAGCAGCCACCGAGTCCACAGCGACTAGATCAACTGCGCCAGATCGAACCAGCATGTCGGCAATCTCTAGTGCCTGCTCGCCATAGTCAGGCTGAGAAACAAGAAGCTCGTCGATATCTACGCCGATTTCCTTGGCATACAGAGGATCCATTGCATGTTCGGCATCGATGAAGGCGCAGATGCCTCCCAGCTTTTGAGCCTGGGCAATGATGTGGTAGACCAAAGTTGTCTTACCCGAGGACTCAGGACCAAAGATCTCGACAACACGTCCCCTGGGGACTCCTCCGATACCCAATGCGACATCGAGTGAAAGGGCACCAGTGGGGATTGCGTCAACTCGAACTTGAGCGCCTTCATCACCCATACGCATAACCGAGCCTTTACCGAACTGGCGCTCGATCTGGTCTAGAGCACCCTGAAGTGCCGCGTCCTTGGCTTTAGCTGCCTTCTCGTCCTGTGTTGCTGCCATTTGAAGCTCCCTTCGGCGCATTGCGCCATTGAACACCCGTCTGCTGCGGGACTAACCAATGTACGGCTGTCCACGGACGGAACGGAAGCATTGTGAACCGAGAATTTCCCCAAAATAAGGGCGCTTTGCGCCAACATTCAGCCCGACTAGCTGTCTAATTGGCCGATCAGGAGCCTTCGAAGCAAGTGAAGGGCAATGGTGGTGGACCGGTCACGAATGTCGGCCCGCCCGCCAGGCACTACGACGCTGCGTGTGAGTTGAGAGTCGGAATTGGAGACGGCAAACCAAACGAGGCCGACGGGCTTTTCATCAGTACCTCCATCCGGGCCTGCAATGCCTGTTATTCCGATTCCTACTTCAGCCCCAAAGCGCTGTCGCGCGCCTTCGGCGAGGGCGATCGCAACAGCCTCCGATACGGCCCCCTCATTCTCAAGCAGGTTCTCTGGAACGTCGAGAAACTGCGACTTGGCCTCATTGGAATAAGCCACCACCCCACCCTTCATCCAGGTGGATGCACCAGGGCGATCAGTTAGGCGCGCTGCAAGTAACCCACCCGTGCACGACTCCCCAATCGCTAGTGAAGACTCTTGCAGCAGCTCTGAGACCGTCTCATCAATTGTTTTGCCGTCGAGAGCGTGGATAAGCGATCCAAATCGGTCAATCAGTGCCCCTTCAAAGGCTGTGTAACGCGAGGCAGCGGAGCTTGAGTAAGTTGTTGCGACCTCAATCTCTCCCCGTCGGAGACATGTGGTCACTTCCAGTCCGTCGAAATCAATACCCGCTGATTCCATCTGGGTAAGGGCTGCAGCCAACTCGGACTCTGGAATCCCGAACATCCGGACGATCCTTCGCTCAAAGCTTGGAGCTGTTGAGAGAATTTCGGCAACTGGCTGAGTTTCGAGAGCTTTAAACCACATTGGCTGTAGCTCACGCGGGGGCCCGGGAAGAACGACCACAGCGGGGCCTGTTTTGCCTAAAGGTGGGACCACCAGGCCTGGAGCT
>CAZZKI010000058.1:0-7524 GCA_964654785.1 uncultured Solirubrobacteraceae bacterium | reverse complement strand
TGGTGCCTGTGCAAGGCAATTCGCTCGCCCTCGTCGTGATCACCTCGACCGGCGGCGTCACCAAGCGCGTTCTTCCATGTGACAGGCCCCTTGACCCGGGCCTCGTGGCATGGGCCGGCAGTTTTCTCAATGATCGGCTGTTCGGTAAAGGCTTGGGGGAGCGATCGATTCGCAGGCGCCTCGAGGAACCTTCGCTTGGCCAAGGTGAAAAGTGGATTGTTGACCTCTTGGCTCCGGCTCTGACGTCAATCGCAGAGACAGGGGAGGAGTCCCTGTTCGTTGATGGCGCTTCGAAAATGGTTGAGGACCATCGTCTCGCAGACGAATCGGAAATTGGCACCGTCGTGGCGATGCTTGAGCGCCGAGTCGAGCTCTTGGCGGCTCTCAGGGCTGCGCTGCCTGAGCCTGATGTTCTCGTTCGGATTGGTCAGGAGAATGAAGCCCCTGCCATGCGGTCTATGACGATGGTCGCGGCGAGCTACGGCCCCATTCGCCGTTCGGTGGGAACTGTTTCAGTGCTTGGTCCAGTCCGAATGGACTACGCCACCGCGATCTCAGCAGTGAGGGCGGCGTCGGCCGAGCTCTCGCGTCTGGTCGAAGATGCGTGGGACGAGGACTGATCGCCGGATGCCCAGAGATTTCTACGAGGTTCTTGGTGTCAGCCGCGACGCTGACGAGAAGGAGATACGCAAGGCCTTCCGGACACTCGCACGAGAGCTTCACCCAGACGTAAACCCGGAGCCCGACGCCGAGGAGAAGTTCAAGGAGCTGGCCGAGGCTCATGAGGTGCTTTCAGACGCTGAGCGACGCGCGACCTACGACCGGTATGGCCATGAGGGGCTTAAGGGGCAAGGCTGGAACCCAGGCTTCGAAGGCTTTGGGTCATTCAGTGACCTGTTCAGTGCCTTCTTTGGTGGTTCTGCGTCTGGCCCACAGCACGGCCAAGACCTCGGCATCGCGGTAGAGATATCGCTTCAGGAAGCCTTTGAAGGCGTCACAAGGACAATTGAGTACGAGGCAGTTGTTACCTGCAACACGTGCTCGGGCTCTGGAGCCGAGCCTGGAACCTCGCTCGTCAGTTGTGGCCAGTGCGGCGGGGCCGGAGCAGTGCGTACCGTGCAGCGGAGTCCCTTCGGCCAGATTGTTCGTGAGGCGGTTTGCCCGGGTTGCAGCGGGGCAGGGCAGACTCCTGAGGTTCCATGCGGAGACTGCTCTGGCCAAGGCAGGGTGCAGTCCACCCTCACTGTTGAGGTCGATATCCCAGCGGGGATCGACAACGGGCAGAGAATTCGACTGTCTGGGCGCGGCAGCGCTGGCGCAGCCGGTACTCCTCCGGGAGATCTCTATGTGGTTGTCCAAGTTGCGGAGGACGAAAGGTTCGTGCGTGACGGAGATGACCTCGTGACTGTCGTTGACGTCTCCATAGCTAAGGCCGCATTGGGCACCACAGTTGAGCTTGCCGGGTTGGAAGGCCCTCTCCTTGTTGATGTGCCAGCGGGAACCCAACCCGGTGTTGTGCTGGAGATCGCCGGGCAAGGCATGCCATCCATACGAGGGCGCAGGCGTGGCGATCTGCGAGCAGTGATCTCCGTCCATGTCCCGACCAGCCTTGATGACGCCGAAAGAGTGTCCATGGAAGTACTCGCCGAGACGCTCCCCGACGCTGCTGAAGCTCAACCGGGGATCTTTGATCGCATCAGAAGCGCCCTTGCTGGTAGCTCGGGTCGGAACTGAAAGTGCTCCGGCTTGCCATCCGGATTACTGAAGGTGATGCGGAGGTTGTTCTCGCTGAGCTACTTCAGTACGCCCCAGACGGCATGGAACAGGTTGATGGGGAGGACTGGACGGAGTACGCGATCTACGGGGCCCCTGGCGAACTTCCCTCTCTTCCAGAACTTGAGACCGTGATCGGTGGGGTCCGAGTTGAGATTTCCACCACTGAGGTAGAGGATGGCTGGGAGGATCGCTGGCGGGAATTCCACAAGCCTTTTGTCGTAGACGGCATGCTGAGAGTCAGGCCACCCTGGGAGGCACAGGGGCAAGAGAGGTTCGACCTCATCGTTGACCCTGGCCGAGCCTTCGGCACCGGAGCCCATCCGACAACCAGCCTGTGCCTTGAGATGCTTTTGGATGAGGATCCGCAAGGCTCGCTTTTCGACCTCGGCTGCGGGTCCGGAGTGATCGCGATCCTTGCCGCGAAAATGGGATTCAGCCCGGTTCTCGCAGCGGACTACGATCAGTTGGCGGTTGATGCAACCAGCGTGAACGCTGAGGTGAACGGCGTCGAACTGGCTGTGTCGAAGCTTGACCTTCGTTCAGACACATTGCCGGAGGCCGACTATCTGGTAGCCAACATCCTCGCCCCGGTTCTCGTTGACCTTGCGTCGAAGCTGGGCGATTGGCGCCCTCGCCGAGCAATGCTCTCCGGTCTCCTTGACTCTCAGGCTGACGAGGTGGTCGAGGCGTGGTCCGCCCTTGGCTATAGCGAGGTTCTCCGTCACTCGCGTTCCGACTGGTGCGCGCTGGTGCTTGAATGCCCTGCCTAGACGAGGACTTCGCGAGAGCTTTTAGCTGCCGCAATGTGTTGCGCTAGGCGCGCTGCCGCGTCCTGAGGCTCTTCCGGCCCGTCAGGTGACATTCCAGTTCGAACCCAACCCGGGTCGAACGCAAACACTGCGACTCCTTTGCCGCCAATTTCCTGGCGCAAGCTTTGCGTCATTGACCCAAGGGCAGCCTTGGCACCGGCGTAGGCGCCGAGGTCCCGCCGTCCACCGGAGATTGATGTGGTCACGGTGGCTATAACCCCGTCACCACGCTCGACCATGTGCGGCGCCAGCCGTGCTGCAAGAGCCATTGGGGAGAGCGCGTTGACTTGGAAGGAAGCATCGAGGTCATCAAGGGAGAGTGACGCGATCGGGCCTGAGACCTTGAGCCCGGCAATGGCTGCGAGGACATCTACCCTGCCGTGGCGTTCGAGGACCTCGTCGGCGAGCAGCAGTGCTTGGGCGGGGTCACTCAGATCACAGGGATGAACTGTGGCAGCAGGGCCGATTCGCGCGGCTAATTCGTGAAGCTCAGGTTCGCGGCGAGCTGAAATAGCGACGGTGGCACCTGCATCAGCGAGCTGCAGCGCAAGCTCCCGGCCGATTCCACTGGAGGCTCCCGTTACTAAGCAAATTCGACCGTTCATATCCATGCCATTTCTACGGCCTGCGGGTTGCTTTCGGATCAGCGCATGGTGATTAGTCGTGTGCCCGGTTACCCTTAGGGTCACATGAGCATTCAAGAGACGATCAAGACCGACCTGACAACAGCAATGAAGGCTGGTGAGAAGGACCGGGTCAGTGCCCTTCGACTGGTACTCGCCGAGCTTCAGAAGGACGAGAAGGAAGGGAAGGGCGACGAACTCGCAGTGCTGCGACGGGAGCGCAAGCGTCGTCTAGAGGCCGCTGAGCAATTTGAAGAGGCCGGCCGCGACGACCTCGCTGGTCCGGAGCGCTCAGAGGCTGAGTTGATCGCTTCCTACCTGCCCGCCGAGCTGAGTGATGCAGACCTCAAGGAGATCGTTGAAAAGGCAGTGGCCGAATCTGGCGCTTCAAGCCCGGCTGACATAGGGCAGGCAATGAAGTCGGTGATGCAGGCCGTTGACGGAAGAGCGGACGGGAAGCGCGTAAACGCACTCGTTCGAGAGGTGTTGGGTGCGTAGCACCATCGAGCTGGACAACACAGCGGCCGCTGAGCTTGCTGGTGAGGGGGACACGATCCTTCGGGCTCTGGAGGAACGCTCAGACTGTGCGATTCACATGAGGGGCAACGTCATCACTCTTGAGGGTGACGAAATGGCAGTGCAGGGAGCATCAGCTGTCATCAAGGAGCTTGCTGGACTCGTTGGTCGAGGGCATAGGCTTGAGGCCGCAACCGTTGCTGCCGTCGCCGGCGCGCTCGCTGTTGAGACCGACCCCAAGACGGTCTTGCAAGACGTTGTCTGGTCGCGTGGGACGGTCCGCGTGGCTCCGAAGACGATGACCCAAAAGGCCTATGTGGATGCGATTCGGCGCAACACCGTCACGTTTGGAATCGGACCAGCCGGAACAGGTAAGACCTACCTTGCAGTTGCGATGGCCGCCAGCGCACTCAGCCGCGGTGAGGTGAATCGGATCATCCTGACCCGCCCCGCAGTTGAGGCAGGTGAACGGCTGGGTTTCCTGCCCGGTGACCTCATGGCCAAAGTTGACCCGTACTTGCGGCCCCTGTTTGACGCGCTCCACGACATGCTCGACCCAGAGCAGGTTCAGAAGCAACTTGAGAGGGGTGTAATTGAGGTGGCGCCGCTTGCCTTTATGCGCGGCCGGACTCTCAATGACAGCTTTGTGATTTTGGATGAAGCTCAGAACACAACGCCTGAGCAGATGAAGATGTTTCTGACCCGCCTCGGTTTTGGAACCAAAGTGGTTGTCACAGGTGACATCACCCAGATTGACTTGCCCAGTGGAAACGAATCAGGGCTGATCAATGTCAGTGGCATCCTTGATGGCGTTGAAGACATCTCCTTCATTCGCTTCGGCGACGACGACGTAGTTCGGCATCGGTTGGTGCAACGAATCGTTGCGGCCTACCGAGAGCATTCCCAGAAGTCAGCGCCCCAGTTGCGCCCAGCCGATCGTCGCCGCGGCTAAGCAGATTGCTTGAGCTCTCACTAAGTGGTCTTGACCTGCTGCCGGGCGGTCCTGACGAGCATAGGATCCGCAAGCTGCTTAGCGTTTCGTTGGCCACTGCCGGCGTCGAGGAAGGCCATCTTGGGCTCGAGGTGGTTGATGAGGCACGCATGGCCCAGGTCAACGCTGAGCTGAGAGGCAAGGACGGGCCTACCGACGTGCTCTCATTCCCGGTGGATGGAGCTGGTGAGGCGATTGGTCCCCGAGAGATCGGAGACATCGTTCTCTGTCCGCCTCTCTGCGAGTCAGTTGAGCGGGCGATTGTCCACGCTGCTCTGCATTTGATCGGCATGGACCACGAGGTTGATAACGGAGAGATGCTCGCAGTCGAGGCAGAGATCATGAGGTGGGTGTCGTGACTACCCGCAGCGGGTTCATTGCTCTTGCAGGGCGACCGAACGCAGGCAAGAGCACCCTCACCAACCGGCTTGTGGGGGAGAAGGTTGCAATCACCTCAGACCGTCCTCAGACGACGCGCCGAGCCATCAGGGGGATCGCGACGGGGGAGGACTGGCAGATGGTCCTCACCGACCTGCCTGGCGTTCAGCGCCCACGCGACGAGTTGACCACTCGGATGCAGCGCAGGGTTGAACGGGAGCTGCAGGAAACCGACGCCGTCCTCTTCGTCTTGAATGGAATCGAAGGTGTAGGCCCTGGCGACAGGTTTATTGCTTCTCTTCTGCGAGGCGTAAAAGTTCCAGTCATCGCTGTCGTCAACAAGGCAGACAAGATGTCCAAGGGGCAGATGGTTGAGGTTCTGGCCGCGACTGATGCGCTTGGCGTGGCGGACGCGATCGTTCCGATAAGTGCTCGCAAAGGGAGTGGAATTGAGCCCCTCGTTGAGGAATTGACTTCACGCTTGCCTGAAGGACCTTTCTACTTCTCTCCTGATGAGCGGAGTGACCAACCATTCGGAGTTGAGTTGGCCGAGCTGGTTCGGGAGCAGGTGTTGCGGCGGACGCATCAGGAGGTGCCTCACTCAGTCGAAGTCAAAGTTGAGGAGCTCTCCCGCCGTAAGGACGGACTCCTTGTCGTCGACGCGACTGTCTTCGTCGAGACTGAATCTCAAAAGGGAATCCTCGTCGGCAAGGGTGGCCGAATGATCAAGTCTGTTGGGGTCGCTGCTCGCAAGGAGATCGAGCGTTTGACGAGGGAGAAGTGCCACCTTGACCTGACTGTTGCTGTCAAGCGTGACTGGCGCGGTGATGAACGCGTGCTCGACAGTCTCGGGATTGACTAGGTGATCTCAGCGTCTGAGGCAAGAAGTGCCTCTGACAGCTTGCTGACCAAGGCTTTCGGCCGAATGTCAGCGGACTCCGCGTAAAGCTCAATCACTGGGCAATCGACTCCATCAGAGAGGACGCGCAACAGCTCCTCCTGATCCGTCGCACGGTCAGTAGCAGCGTGAGCGAGCGCGGCCGCCTCTGGAGGCAAGGTCCCGCTTTTTGCGGCGGAGTCAATCGTCTTTAGATCGCTTGGCGAGAATGAGTCTGGTTCGCATCGATTGGCCACAACAAGGTCAAGGCTCCGGCCAAGGACTTGGTGCGTCCATTCGTCCAGCTCAATGGTTTCAGCAACAGGAAGCTCTGCTGGAAGTGAAACAGCGACAATCGCACATCGGTCAGGGTCCCTAAGCAGCTCCCAAACCCGCTCGGCCTGCTTGCGGATTGGCCCGCCTGCGGCGATATCGGAAAAGGTCCGAGGCGAGCGGAGCATCGCGACGCCATGGCCAGAGGCTGGGGCGTCCAAGACGACTGTGTCGTGGTCGGTCGTCTTCCTTCCGAATCCACGCCCGGGGCCCATCTCCCAGGCTTTGATCAGACTGAGGAGCTCGGCCGCGCCCGGGGCAGCTGCGACGAGCTGCGAGAACGATTTGCTTGACCCAAGAGTGCGCGAAATGGCTGGTCCAAATTGGCTTCGCATCCAATCCCGGAGAGTTTGGTCAGGGTCAATGGTTGCGGCCCACAGACTTGGAGTCAGAGGAGTCAGGCCGTTGCGGTCGGGCTTCCCTGCCTCCATCAGTTGGGGGATCACACCCTGCTCGGCGACTTCGCACACGACGCCCGTGGAGTTACCACTAGTTGCGGCAAGTCCGATCGCTGTCGCAACCGTCGTGCGACCAACGCCTCCCTTGCCGGTGACGACTACAAGTTCCTTCCCCTCAAACATGGTCATACGACTATGACAGCAGTCGTTACCGAGTCGCAGCGGGGCGGTCAGGGGTAAGCGTGATGCCCTTCTCCGGATACCCTCCGACGGGCATGATTAATCCTGCTGACCTTGAGTTCGGGGATACCGGGCTAATCCCCTGTATCGCCCAAGATGCCGCCACCGGCGAGGTTCTTATGCTCGCGTGGGTAAATCGCGAAGCGGTGGAGCTCACCGTCAGCAGCCGAAAGCTTCATTTTTGGAGCCGGTCGCGAGGTGAGATTTGGCTCAAAGGCGGAACTTCAGGCAACGTCATGACGGTTCTTGACCTCCGCGCCGATTGCGACTCTGACACCTTGCTTGCGGTCGTCAGTCCAGCCGGCCCTGCGTGTCACACAGGGAGCCGCACATGTTTCGGGGACCCTGCCCCGGGTGAATTCTCGACACTCCCAACGCTTGAGCGGACGATCAGCGAGCGTGCTGCTCAGATGCCAGAAGAGTCATGGACGAGCAAGCTGCTCTCGACAGATGGGCTTGCCGGTGAGAAAGTCGAGGAGGAGGCAGAGGAAGTCGCAAGAGCAGCTCGCGAGGAGTCAGATGATCGAGTTGCCAATGAGGCTGCTGATGTCATTTACCACCTGCTCGTTCTCTTGAAGACGAG
>CAZZKI010000057.1:5383-7537 GCA_964654785.1 uncultured Solirubrobacteraceae bacterium | reverse complement strand
GCCACTCTGGTAGGCGCGGCGTGTCATCACGGGTAACTGCGAGCACGCTGTTCGCAGGCCGTGGCGCAGGGCGGACAAAAGCATCCGATGTGGTTGGGGAGAGGTCGCACGGAGTATTGGTGCGCTCAAAGATTTCCTTGGCGAAGCCGTACCAGGATGTCTCGCCGGCACCAGCGCAGTGGTGTATTCCCCCTGTTGAGTCGTCAAGTGCGATGTCGAGCAGGGCCTCAGCAAGGTGCGCTGTATTGGTCGGGCAGCCATGCTGGTCGTCAACAACTGATACTGCGCCGCGGTCGGTGGCGAGCTTGATCATCGTCTCCACAAAGTTGTTGCCGCTGATGCCAAACAGCCAAGCGGTGCGAACAACCGCATTGGCAGGGTTTGCAGCCAAGACGTTCTGCTCTCCCACAAGCTTGGTGCGGCCGTAGGCGCTCTTCGGGCCAACTGGGTCTGACTCAACCCAAGCGCCATCCTTCTGGCCATCAAACACATAGTCAGTGGAGACCTGAACGACGCGAGGGCCAGCCTCAGCCAGGACCCGGGGCCCTTCACCGTTGACGATCAGCGCTTCTGCCTCATGCTCCTCGGCACCGTCAACGTCAGTCCAAGCTGCGCAGTTAATAATCACGTCTGGCTGATGGGACGCGATCGCCTCAGTCACTTGGACTGGGTCAGCGATGTCCAGTTGGGCGCGAGTAAGGCCGTGGGCTTCAACTCCCCGTGCTTCGGCTGCGCGCAGCACGTCGAGCCCGAGCATTCCGCCCGCGCCCGTCACGAGGATGCCGCTCACGGCAGGTCCACGCTCGAGTTGTCACCGACCATCAGACGGTGAGCGCGTGGTTGGCGCCCGTCCCGGGTGACGGTCACATTGCGACCAAGGAGTGAGGACTCCATGCGACCTGGAAGGTCACGAACCTCACAACCACTGAGCAGAATCGAGTGCTCAATCTCAGCACGCTCGATCGTGCAGTCCTCTGCGATCGCAGAGTAGGGGCCGACGTAGCAGTCGGTCAAAGTCGTGCCTGAGCCGATGATCGCCGGGCCACGCACTGTGGTGCGCTCAAGGCGGGCCCCAGCTTCGATGATTACTGGCCCTTCAACTTGGCTGTCAATCAGTTCACCTTCGATCCGTGGGTCAAGAGCACCCAGGATCAGGCGGTTGGCTTCAAGCATGTCGTCAAGGCGGCCAGTGTCCTTCCACCAACCTTGGACGATGTGCGGGTCAACGCGACCACCGTTGTCAACGATGTACTGAATTGCATCGGTGATCTCAAGCTCGCCACGAGGAGAAGGTTCAATCGCCTTGGCTGCAGCGTGGATCTGAGGGGTGAACATGTAGACGCCAACCAACGCAAGGTCGCTCTTTGGCTCCGGCGGCTTTTCGACCAGCTTGATGATGCCGCCATCAGGGCCAAGTTCGGCCACGCCGTAGTTCTCTGGGTCCTCAACTGGAGTCAGGAGGATCATCGCGTCACGACCACCCTCACGGAACTCGCTTACAAGATCTTCCATTCCGCCTTGGAGGAGGTTGTCGCCCAAGTACATGACGAAAGGTGACTCGCCGAGGAATGGCTCGGCTGTAAGGACTGCGTGGGCGAGGCCGAGTGGCTCGTCTTGGACGATGTACTCGATGCGGACTCCGAACATTGAGCCGTCGCCGGCAGCGTCGCGGATTTCGTCACCAGTTTCAGGCGCGATGATGATCCCGATTTCGTCAATGCCAGCGGCAGCCATCGCCTCAATTCCGTAGAAGAGGACGGGTTTGTTGGCAACCGGCACGAGCTGCTTTGCGCTCGTGTGGGTGATTGGGCGAAGTCGCGTGCCGCGACCGCCGGAGAGGATCAGGCCTTTGAGTTTTTCCACAGCGTGCTGAAGCCTATGCGGTTAGAGGGTGAAGCGTGTCGGTCGGCACACTCCTGCCGGGCGTGTCCCGCGTTACGCCGTCAACTCGCCGCAGGCGTGTTGACCTTGGAGGTTGTGGTCCGGGCTTGTCCCGGGGCACAACCGTTCTCAATACACGCCGCCGAGCTTGCGGTGGTCCCAAGTTGCGATCTCTTCTGGGACGAAGTGCAAACCAACGCGCTTTGCAGCCTGGGCCTCAACAAAACCGCGGCCGTTCTCATCAAGTTCTCCACCTGCGTACTTACCCATGAT
>CAZZKI010000057.1:2184-5283 GCA_964654785.1 uncultured Solirubrobacteraceae bacterium | reverse complement strand
TTGCCGTTCGTCGCGCAGATGACGATCCGCTCCTCATTCAGGAAAGCGACGATCTCCTCGTCGCTCATCTGGATCTCGGCGCGGCGGCTCACTTGGAAGTGGTGCCGGTGGCCTTCTTGGCCGCAGGCTTCTTCGCTGGCGCTTTCTTTGTCGCTGCCTTCTTGGCGCGCGGTGCTGCTGCAGGCTTGCGTGAGGTGCCAGGGAGCTTCTTCTGGCGCGCCTTGCTGGCGCCAAGTTCTGTGATTGCGC
Organism: uncultured Solirubrobacteraceae bacterium; assembly: GCA_964654785.1. Classification (GTDB taxonomy): domain Bacteria; phylum Actinomycetota; class Thermoleophilia; order Solirubrobacterales; family Solirubrobacteraceae; genus WLNJ01. The sequence continues at coordinate 5,034 of CAZZKI010000057.1, read as the reverse complement.
GAAGGACTGCCTTGCGAGCGTCAGCCGGCTCAAGCACTGCAGCATCACCAGCTTCCTTGAGGATCTCCTTGACGAGCCAGTCGGTACCTGCGTATTGAAGTTGAACGATCACTGAGCCGTCGGCGAGCTCAGCATCAATTGTGCGCTCCTCGCGGGCCCAACGGGCGCGCTCCGGCGATACCCAAACGAGTGCTGTGTCGGACTGTGGGACTTCGCCGGTCTTTGGCCAGCCTTCAATTCCTTCAGCTGGGTCAACCTCTGCGCGCGGCTCAAAGGTTGTCTCTGTTGCCTCGGCGGACTTGATGCGGTCAAGACGGAAGTGGCGCAGTGCCTCACGGTCAAGGTCCCAAGCTGCGACGTACCAGCCCTCGCGTCCGTTGATCAAGGCGTAAGGCTCAACTGTGCGCTTGCTGAACTCGTCTTCGTTCTCCTTGTAGTACTCAAAGGCGAGGATCTTGCGGTCGGCGACTGCAGTGCTGACGACGTTGGCGATTCCGCCGTCGTCACCTTGTGGGCCAACTCCAGCAATGTGGAGGCCGTCCTCGACTGGGTCAACTCCAAGCGCTGTAACAACCTTCTCGCGGGCGGAGGCAAGTGAGCCTTCTGGAATGTGGTCTCCGAGAAGGTCGATTGCTGCAACAAGGGCCTTGGCTTCAACTGGAAGGAGACGAGCTGGGCGGGCGAATGAGTCTCCGTATGGCTCAGGGTCAACTTCAACGTCATCGCCGTCACGCTCTGCGTAGAGAACATAGGAGCCGGCGCCGAAGTTGACGATGTTGAGGACGTTGATGTCCTCCTCCAGCTCCTCGTCGGTGACTTGGAGGCGTTCCTTGAGGTCCTCAGCTGAGAGCTTTGACTGGCGGCGGCCAGCGTCAATCAGGATCGAAGCGAGAGTCACGAGGCGGGCAAAGCGCTCGGGGCGGATTGCTGCCTGCTCCCGCTCGTCCTCACCACTGGTGCGTGTCGCGGCAGCAGGACGGCGCGACGCGCGCTTCTTCTTCGCGAGCTTCGGCTCGCCAGTGTGGCGCTCGCGAAGGAGGGCAAGGCGGGTGGTGTACTCATCAGCCAACTCGCCAGGCTCGGCGATCACAGCGTTGCCGCCAAGGCCAAGGACCCAGGAGACAAGTGCGCGAGGCTGGGCGTACTCAGTGGAGAAGATCGTCTTCGTCTTGCTTGGCTTGGTGATCGTGCCGGAGTGGCCGAAGTTGCGCTCAACTTGCCAAGCGATCCGATCGTTGAGCTCGATCTTGGCGGTCTGGTCAGCCTCACCGAACTGCCACACGGCGCGCTTGGCGTAGAGACGAGGGTCAAAGTCCTGTGGGCGCTGGAAGTCATGCTCCGCCTTGGTTGCGTAGGCAACCTTGCCGCTCATGCGGGAAAGGCGGAAGACTCGAATCGCATCACGATCGTGAGCGTGGCCAACCAAGTAGAACTGGCCGCCCTGGAAGAGGAGCAGGAACGGGTCGACGGTTCGTGAGCCCTGCTTGTCGCGTTCGATTGTGTAGTAGTCGAAGGTGATCGTCTTGCGGCGGAAAATCGCGGTTTCGATCTTCGCGAGGCGTTGTGAAAGGTCGTGTCCGCCAGCTGTGGCTGTGATGCCAAGCGCAACAGAGGACTGCTCTGGGCGACGGTCCGGGCGAGCGCGACCCCACGAGAGCTGCTGAAGGGCAAGGCGCAGTGGCTCTGCATAAGCAAACTCACCGTCGAGCAAAGTCAGAGCAGTCTGGAGGGCTGCCAGTTCGCTGTCTGAGAATTCGATTGGGGCGAGGTAGAAGTTCTCTGGTGGCAGGGAGTAGTTCTCCTGCTCCACTTGGCCGTCAGCTGGGCGCTCAATACGAAGATGAATGCCAAGCGCTTCAAGCTCCGAGCGGTCAGCGTAGAAACGACGCGCGAAGGCATCCTCATTCATCGCGCTGTAGCCCTCAACGTCCCGCCTGATCTCCATAGCCGTGACTGGCCGACGTTCGGCCATCAGGTACGAGATGAGGGAGAGCTGACGGATCAGCTTTTCGGTGTCCTTCGCCATTGAAGGCGAGCATAGTCAGACAGGCCTAATCGGTGACATCGCCAGAGCGCTGACACCCCGCATATTCCGCCTTTTTGTGCCGAACTTAGGCTGATTTATGCGGAAGGGAACCAGGCTCCGCCGCCCAAAGCGACGTCGTAGTCCGACCAACTACTTCCTGGCGCGAGCGACTTCTCCAGCCGGTCAAAGGACCCAAGCTGGCCGCCGAGATGGTCCATCATGTGGACGAGTGTTGCTTCGCGGGTAAGTGGAACTACCGGGCTGCCGTGCTCAAGTTTCCCGTGGTGGCTCAGGATGATGTGGCAAAGGCCGCGGTCAAGGTTCTCGGGGAATCTGTCAATTCCGTTGATCAAAGTCTTGATTCGGAAGAAGCCGAGTGGGATCTCGCCCTGGAGGCGCCCGTCGTCTGTGAAATCAATCGCGTCTGGATCGGTCGTGTAGGCATCGAGCTTGCCAATGTCATGGAGCAGCGCGCCGGTAACGGCTAGGTCACGGTCAATTCCCGGGAAGTTGTCTGCCACGTCCGAGACTGATTGGGCGACGCTCAGACAGTGCTCAAGCAGGCCGTGCTTGTAAGCCTGGTGGAAGCGCTTTGCCGCAGGCGCATCCCTATACGGGGGCCAAGTGTCGGTATCCGGCCCGAGGACCATGTCCAAGAGCTGACGCATTTGGGGCTGCTCGACGCTCGCGATCAAGGCCCGAAGGTCGGCTTCCATCTTTTCGACAGGAACTGGGGGTCCGTCACGCAGTTCATCCGGGTCAAAGTCGCCTTCAGCGGCATGCTCGGCGTCAGTGATCTTGAGGGAGCGGCCGAAGCGCTCATG
>CAZZKI010000057.1:0-2084 GCA_964654785.1 uncultured Solirubrobacteraceae bacterium | reverse complement strand
ACCTACCAAACACTTGCCTTCGCCAAGCCGGACACTGTGGACTCAAACGTGACCAAGTCGTTCACCAGCCACATTCCGGATCGACGCGCAGTGGCCAAGCTGCTTGATAACGGCAAGCGACTTCTGCCAGAGCTGAAGGATCCGTTCCAGCTGGAGAAGATCAACACTCGCTTGATGCTCGTCTGGGGCACTGCTGACCGGATGGTTTACCGCAAGGGCGCAGACAAGGTTCTCGAGACCGTCCCTGGCTCCACATTGGAGGTCTTGGAAGGCTGTGGCCACTGCCCTCAGATTGAAGAGCCTTCGAAGTTCGCCGACATGCTGCTCGACTTCGCTGTGGTTAAGCCGGCCCTCCGGGTCGCGTAAGGCGCCGCACGCCCTATCCCTTAAATGGCGCGCTTACGCGCCATCAGGCACTCTGCTCCGTATAGGAAGAGCATGCGCTTACCTCCAACCCCAGAGCAAGTAACCAAGGCCGCAGTCAACGCGTTTGACAGGCTCTCCCGTGGGCACCTCGCAGACCTCCGAGAGATGCCGCGCGCAGTAGTTGACGAAGGGCCACAGCGGACCGTCTACCGCTACCACCCAACTGCCGAGCCACGAGAGGACTTGCCGCCGCTTCTCCTCGTGCCGCCGCTAGCTGCGCCAGCGCTTTGCTTTGACCTCCGCCGCGGTTGTTCAATCATCGAGCACGAGCTCTCAATTGGCCGAACCGTCTACATGGTGGATTACGGCTCAATCGCTTTCTCTGACCGTGACTTGGGCCTTGAGCATTGGTTCGAGAGCGTTATCCCTGAATCCATCAAGGTGGCGGCTGCTGACTCGATGGCGCCTCAGGTTGATGTTTGGGGTTGGTGTCTTGGCGGGATCATGGCGATGCTTGCTCTGGCTGACCAGCCCGACCTTCCAGTCAGATCAATTGCGACAGTGGCCAGCCCATTTGACTTCACTCAGGTTCCCCTGGTCGCACCTTTGCGCCCGATAGCAAACGTCGCTGGTGGCGCGGCAGTGTCACCGATTTACAAGGTCCTTGGCGGCGCACCGGCTCCAATCGTCAAGCGCGCCTACCAACTGGCAGGCTTCGACAAGTACCTGACAAAGCCAATGGCGATCGCTCAGAACTTGGACGACCGCGACTTTCTCGCGCAGATCGAAGCTGTGGACCGCTTCATGGACAACATGCTTGCCTATCCAGGCCGCACCTTTGGGCAGATGTACCATCGGTTCTTCCGAACCAATGACCTCGCCAAGGGTTTCCTTGATGTTGACGGCCGCCGGATCGAATTGAAGAAGATCAAGCAGCCAGTCCTTTCGATCGCAGGAACGGGCGATGGAATTGCGCCAATGGGCGCAGTGCACCATGTCGTGGAATTGCTCCCAAAAGCAAAGACAGTTCACCTTGAAAAGGCCCCAGGGGGCCACTTGGGAGTTCTGGCTGGGCGCTCTGCCCGGACAACCACATGGGACGCTGTGGACAGGTTCTTTGAAGCACCAGAGCAAGCAAGCGACAGCCGCGTAACCAAGAAGAAGGCCGCCAAGAAGCGGTCCTCCAAAGCTGCCGCCTAAGTCTTAGGTCAGGTCTGCTGCTTAGGCTGCGGGTCAGCCGCGTCGTGACGCCAACCCGGGCCATGGAACATGTAGCCGAGCTTCGCCCTCATGTTCGGGGCGGCCTTCACATCAGCAATTAGGTCCGCCCACTCGTGAGTCGCAACACGGAGGGGGTTGAACGAGTCAACGTTCTTCGTTAGTCCGTAGACGACGCGGTCATCCTCACCTCGGAAGGTTCCAAACAGCCTGTCCCAGATGATCAGGATGCCGCCGTAGTTTCTGTCTAGGTAGCCCTTGTTGGCACCGTGGTGGACTCGGTGGTGGGAGGGCGTGTTGAAGAGGAACTCAATCGGCCGTGGGTATTTGTTGATTTTCTCAGTGTGGAGAGTGAACTGGTAGATCAGCGAGATTGTCTGGGTCAGGATCACTGCCCATGGCGGAAAGCCGAGCAGGCCAAGCGGGGCGAAGAACGGGAGAGCGAACATCGGCAGCCACTCTTGCCGCAGTGCTGTGGAGAAGTTGAAGTGCTGGCTGGA
>CAZZKI010000056.1:2319-7543 GCA_964654785.1 uncultured Solirubrobacteraceae bacterium | reverse complement strand
CAGCATTGCCTTCAAAGCCTGCTCGATCTGCGATGCGAACATTGATGAGTTCCTGCGGAAGACGATCGAATGACGGCCTCTCCGCAAGCGGCGCGCCACCTAGCGCCTCAAGGGCGAGAAGCGCCGTTCCGATTCCGTCACCACAGGGGCCGGCATCAAGATCAATGATGTGGCCTGACTGCTCGCCACCGAGCCGCCAGTCCAGATCACGCAGCGCAGAAAGGACATTGCGATCGCCAACTGGAGTTGTCGTTACGTCGACGCCTGCATGTTCAAACGCCGAGTGGAGTCCGTAGTTGGCCATAACCGTCAGGGCGACGCCGCCCCTAAGGCTCCCCTGAGAAGTCATGTGACTTGCGAGAAGAAGAAGCATGTCATCGCCATCAACGACTTGGCCGTCGGAATCAAGCGCCATCACGCGGTCGCCGTCGCCGTCGAAGGCGAATGCCGCATCCCACTCACCTGCTGGGGCGCGACTGCTGAGCGACTCAACATGGGTTGAACCACACCCCTCGTTGATGTTGCGTCCGTTGGGCTCATCAGCGATGACAGTGACGTCAGCACCAAGGCGTCGGAATATCTCAGGGGCAGCTGCGCTCGTAGCCCCGTTAGCGCAGTCCAAGAGCAGGCGAGCCCCCGTCAGGTCAAGCGATGAATGCCGCTCTTGAAGGTCACGAAGGTAATCCTCAAACGCTCCACGCAGCGGCTCAATCCTGCCGGGACGAGGAGCATTGATTGGGTGTCCCTCTGCGACAAGGCGCTCAATCTCAGCTTCCTGCTCATCAGGAATCTTGTCGCCGTCAGCACCAAAGATCTTGATTCCGTTGTCGCCGTAAGGGTTATGTGACGCGGAGACAACAAACGCGAGGTCAAAGCCGTGTTTGGCGAGAAGCAGCGGAGCGGCTGGAGTCGGCAGAACCCCAGCCAAGAGAGCATCACCGCCGGCTGCAGCGATGCCAGCAGCCAGGGCAGCCTCGAGGACTGGCCCGGACTCGCGCGTGTCACGCAGAATCACCGCGCGTGGGCGTTCCGACTTGGTCAGCGCAACTGCAGCATCACCAACGGCGACAGCCAGTTCAACTGTGAGCTTGTCTCCCCATGCGCCACGGACACCGTCCGTTCCGAACAGTCCAGAAGCCATGGAGCGGTTCCCCGAGGTGTACTAGCGCTTCGAGAACTGAGGACGCTTGCGGGCCTTCTTGAGGCCAGCCTTCTTGCGCTCGACGACACGAGGGTCACGAGTCAGGAAGCCGCGACGCTTCAGCTCACCACGAAGGTTTGGATCAGCCTTGACGAGAGCGCGTGAGATTCCGTGACGAAGGGCATCAGCCTGAGCTGAAACTCCACCGCCGTGGATCCGAGCAATTACGTCAATCTTGGTTTCGTAGCCGACTGCTTCCAGTGGCTGACGGATGTCACGCTGCAGGGTTACGCGAGGGAACATGTCCTCCATCGTGCGCCCGTTGATGACGTACTCACCCTTGCCAGGCTGAATCGTCACGCGTGCAATGGCCGACTTGCGCTTGCCTGTGGCCGAGTAGCTGGCCCCCTTTGCAAGGTCAATGGAAGCGTTGGCGATCGGCTGCTCTTCAACAACCTCTTCAGCAGCTTCCTCGACTGAGCCTTCGGCGTCTGCCTCAAGCTCGGCCTCAAGCTCCACGCCAAACTCTGCCTCTGGCGAATCCTCATCAATCGCGGAGTCGCTCTCAAGAACGATGTCTGGGACAAGGTCCGCACCAGGAATTGCTTCCTCGCCTGATTCCTTCTTCTCAGCCTTCGGTGCTGGGGCCTCGGCTACCGGCTCCTCAACTACCTCTTCAGCAGGGGCTTCTGACTCAGTGGCCTCAGGCTCAATTGCTTCTGGCTCCTGCTCTTCGGGCTGTGTCGGCTCTTCGCTCAAGCGTCGATCTCCAAGACTTCGGGGGACTGTGCTGCATGTGGATGCTCTGGGCCGGCGTAGATCTTCAGCTTGGTGATCTGACGGCGGGAAAGTCGGTTGCGGGGAAGCATTCCCTTGACGGCAAGGCGAATTACATCCTCGGGCTTGCGTTCAATCATCTCTTCAAAGGTGCGAGTGCGCAGGCCACCCGGGTAACCGGAGTGGCGGTGGTAGAGCTTCTCTGTCCGCTTGTTACCAGTGACTGAGACCTTTTCCGCATTGATGACGACAACGAAGTCGCCAGTGTCAACGTGCGGTGTGTAAGTGGGCTTGCGCTTGCCACGCAGAACATCAGCGATCTGAGTCGAGAGGCGACCGAGGGTCTTTCCTTCGGCATCCACCACGTACCAGCGGCGGTCGCGGTCATTCATGTTGGCTGAATAGGTCTTCATAAGTCGTAAACAGACCCGCCAGCTAGGCGGGCCGAGCGCTCATCATAGGGACAATTGGCTTCCCGTGCGGGTCAGGTAGCCGAGATTGCCGGTTTGGCTTGCAGACTCACTCCCACTCGATAGTGCCTGGAGGCTTGCTTGTGATGTCGAGCGCCACCCGGTTGACCTGCTCAATCTCGCTGATCATGCGTGATGCGATCTTCTCCAAGAGGTCATAAGGAAGCCTTGCCCAGTCCGCTGTCATCGCGTCTTCAGAGGTCACAGCGCGCAGAACAATCAGGTTGCCGTAGGTCCGTTCATCGCCTTGCACTCCGACGGTTCGCACGTCAGGAAGGACGCAGAAGGACTGCCAGAGCTCGTGGTAGAGGCCGGCCTGCCGGATCTCGTCTTGGAGAATCGCGTCAGCTTCGCGGAGCACTTCAAGACGCTCCTGCGTCGCTTCGCCACCGACAATGCGAATTGCCAATCCAGGGCCCGGGAATGGCTGGCGCCAAACCAGTTTGTCCGGGAGTCCAAGCTCGGTACCAACTGCTCGCACCTCGTCTTTGAAGAGTGTGCGCAGGGGCTCGACTAGCTCAAACTGCATGTCGTCGGGAAGCCCGCCGACGTTGTGGTGGGACTTGATGGTTGAAGCGCCTGTGCCGCCGCCTGATTCGATCACATCGGAATAGAGGGTGCCTTGCACGAGGAAGTCAGCGCCTTCGATCTTGGCCGCCTCTTCCTCGAAGACTCGAATGAACTCGGCTCCGATGGCCTTACGCTTGGCTTCAGGCTCCGTAACGCCAGCGAGCTTGCTGAGGAAGCGGTCCTCGGCATCCACAGCAACCAGAGGCACTCCAAAGGTGTCTCGGAAAGCCTCGACGACCTGCTCGCCCTCGTTCTTGCGCATGAGGCCGTGGTCAACAAAAACGCAAGTCAGTTGGTCACCGATCGCCTTGTGGACAAGCAACGCCGCTACCGATGAGTCAACGCCACCTGAGAGACCGCAAACCACGCGCCCATCCCCCACCTGCTCACGGATCTTGGCAATCTGTTCTGCGACGATGCTGGCTGGCGTCCAATCGCGGCGCGCGCCGCATACGTCCTCAAGGAACACACGGAGAACCTCTTGGCCATAAGGGGTGTGAACAACTTCCGGGTGGTACTGGATTCCGTAGATACGCCTTGATTCGTCTTCAAAGGCAGCCACCGGCGAGAGCGGCGACGAAGCAAGAGCGGTGGCTCCCGGCGGGGGAGTAAACACTGCATCGCGGTGGCTCATCCAGCAGGTCTGTTCCGCCGGCTGACCGGCCAGAAGGCGCCCATTCTCGTTAACAGTCAGTTCGGTTCGACCGAACTCCCCTCCCTGCTCAGCTGACTTGACGTCGCCACCGAGTGAGTGGGCAAGCATCTGCATCCCGTAACAAATCCCGAGAACTGGGATTCCAAGCTCAATAAGTTCCTTCTCCAGCTTCGGGGCATCATCAGCGAAAACAGAAGCTGGGCCGCCAGAAAGGATCAGACCCTTCGGCTTGCGCTTTGCTACCTCCGCCGCCCCGACATGGTGCGGGAGGAGCTCCGAGCAGACTCCGAGTTCGCGGATCCGCCTTGCGATCAGCTGGGCGTACTGGCCGCCGTAGTCGAGGACAACGACTTCCTCTGCCGCCAGTGGAGCACCAGCAACGACCGCCCCTTCAGGGGCGTCGTCAACTGCCCCGGCCGCTGACTCAGTCTGAGCCAACGAGCGAGGCGGTCTTGCCGGAGGAGCCCATGCCGACTCCCTGCGAGCGCTGGAGGTACTTGCCTTCAGTCTGCAGGGACGGTGCAACCATCAGCTCCGCCTTGTTGAACTCGGCCATGTCTTGATACCCGCAGGTAGCCATGGAGGTACGAAGGGCGCCCATCAGGTTGAGAGTGCCGTCGTTCTCGCGGGCTGGGCCAACAACGATCTCCTCCATGGTCCCCGTGGAGACTGTGGATACCCGTGTTCCGCGAGGAAGCGTCGGGTGGAAGGTAGCCATACCCCAGTTGAAGCCACGGCCTGGAGCTTCTGCTGCTCGGGCAAGTGGTGAACCGATCATGACTGCGTCGGCACCGCAGGCGACGGCCTTGGCGATGTCGCCACCGTTCTTCATACCACCGTCAGCAATGACCTTCACATATTCGCCGGTCTCAAGCATGTGCTGAGAACGCGCCGCGGCGACATCAGCAATCGCAGTCGCTTGTGGAACGCCAATGCCGAGAACGCCACGAGTCGTGCAGATGGCACCAGGGCCGACTCCAACAAGCACTCCTGCTGCGCCTGTGCGCATCAGGTGCAAACCGGTGTGGTAGGAAGCGCAGCCACCAACAACTACTGGGATCGGCAGGTTCGCGATGAACTCCTTTAGGTTCAGAGGAGGACGGGATTCATCCGACGAAACATGCTCGGCCGAAACCACCGTCCCTTGAATCACAAGGATGTCGAGCCCGGCTTCAAGGACGGTCTCGTAGTGCTCTTCAACCCGCTGCGGTGTAAGCGAAGCGGCGGCTACAACGCCGTGCTCCTTGATCTCACGGATCCGCTGAGCAATCAATTCGGACTTAACCGGCTCCGAGTAAATGGCCTGCATCTCTCGAGTTGCCTCGTCTGCAGGGAGCTTGGCGATCCGCTCAAGCTGCTCTTCCGCATCCGCGTAACGGCAGAAGATGCCCTCTAGGTTGAGAACGGCAAGGCCACCGAGCTTTCCAAGCAGGCCGGCAGTGGTTGGCGATACAACGCCATCAAGCGCTGAAGCCAGAAGCGGAAGCTCGAACCTGTAAGGGCCGAGTGTCCAGGAGATATCTACATCGTCAGGGTCACGCGTACGACGTGACGGGACGATTGCGACATCGTCAAATCCGTAGGCGCGGCGGGCCTTCTTTCCTCGGCCAA
>CAZZKI010000056.1:0-2219 GCA_964654785.1 uncultured Solirubrobacteraceae bacterium | reverse complement strand
ACGATTGCGACATCGTCAAATCCGTAGGCGCGGCGGGCCTTCTTTCCTCGGCCAATCTCAATGTCCACGGGCTAGGACCTCCTTGGGGACGGGCAGTTTTAAGTGTTCCTCGGGGCGGCAACCTTGAGGAGAACGCGACAGTAGCAGCGGCCTCGGAGGGTAATCCGCAGTATTCCTGCAGGTTGGGAAGATTCGGGCTAGACGTTGGCCGGGACTTCAATGTCCCGAACTTCAACCTCGTCGAGCATCTGACTAACAGCAGATGGGTCGACAATGCCAGCGCCGAAGTGCTGCGTGGACTCAGCGCCTGCCGCGACCGCGCGGCGAATGCAGTCCAGCGGAGTTGAACCTGAATAGCGAGCTGCAACAAACCCAGCAAGGAAAGCGTCACCCGATCCTGTGGCCGAACGGACCTCCTGCTCGGTGACAGTTGCCTTGACAAGCCTCGGGACGCCATCGTCAAGCAGGCGTGCCACACACCCGTTAGGCGTCGTGACAACGGCCTCACGCGGTCCGAAGTTGACGATCTCGCAAACCGCTTGGGCTGCGTCCTGATCCTCGCTGAACTCGTACCCGACGATTCCCTCCGCCTCAACCAGGTTGGGTGTGACAACCGAGGGCTCTGCCTTCACGGCAAGGTGCAGCGGCTCGCCTTCCGTGTCCACAAGCGATTCCACATCCAACTTCTTCAGTTCGCGAATCATCTGGGCGTAAGCGTCAACCGGGACGCCGAGCGGAAGGCTGCCCGCAAGCACGCAGGTCGTCGCACCGCGCGCTAGGTAGCGAAGCTTCTCGAGGAACTCTTCGTATTCATCTTCAGTGACAACTGGGCCGCGCTCGTTGATCTCAGTTACCTGGCCAGTGGTTGGGTCAAGCACCGCAGTGTTGGTGCGAGTCTCATCCGAGATTCTCACGAAGTCGTTTAGTACTGACTCTTCAGTTAGGGCATCGATAACGCGGGCGCCGGCATGCCCGCCGGCAAATCCGGTCGCGATCACTGGCTGCCCGAGGGACTTGAGCACACGCGCGACGTTCACGCCTTTTCCTCCCGGGAGGGTTGCTGCGTCAACAGTTCGATGGCGCCGGCCAGGCTCAAGGCCTGGAACCTCAAGCGTCTTATCAATGGCTGAGTTGAGTGTGACTGTGATGATCATTGGTCTAATCCGGCAGCGAGCCGAAGCCCCCTGCGAGCCCCTCTCCCAATGGGCCCGCTCGCAAGGGTAGCCGGTGTGACGAGAACTGTCTTGTGGATTTAACGAAATCGCCGAGAATCAGGCAGAAAGTGACCAAGCTGTTTCGCGCAATTCCTCAGCTGCGGCAGCAGCCGCCTCGGCATGAGAGCCGCCCCGGTCAGCGATTGCGCCGACGATGGAACGCGAAACTGTGACGAGGCCACCAGCCCTGCCCGGCGTCCAAGCTGGCGCAAGGTCCTCAACCTTTCCCCCCTGAGCACCAACTCCTGGAAGCAGAATCGGAGCATGCGGCATCCGCTCCCGGAGCCTCGCCAAATGGCCAGGAACCGTTGCACCGACAACAGCGCCGACATCAGCGATTCCAGATTGGCCCGCTACACCGAGTGTTCCAACCATCTCAGCGAGCGAATCGCTCACGGTCTCACCCTCAAGAAGCTGACGGTCCTGAATATCTGCAGCTCCAGGGTTTGAAGTGCGGGCGAGCATGAATACACCTCGTCCCTGCTCCCTTGCCACTTCGATGAACGGAGTGACTGTCTCTGCACCAAGCAGCGGGTTCACCGTTACCGCGTCTGCCTCAAGCCCAATCACTGGACCCCAAGGCGTTTCGGTGCTGCCCAGCAGTGAAGCTGCGTACGAGGTAGCCGAGATCCCGATGTCACCACGTTTGCCATCGGCAAGTACCAACAGTCCGGCCGCGTGGGCATGAACAACTGCCTCACCCAGCGCGACACGGCCGGGCGCTCCCAGCCGTTCAAAGCTTGCGAGCTGCAGTTTCACCCCAAAGCAACTTGGTGCCGTTGCGTCCATAACGCGACGGCAATGGTCAACAACTGCGACCGCCGCCTTTTCGGCGGCATTTCCGGAGGCAGAGTCACCAGCCGCAGCAGCTTCAGGCCAGAGGTTTGCGGGGTCCGGGTCAAGACCTAAGAGGATCTGGGAGCGGCTTTCTTCAACAGCCGCTGAGAGAAAATCACCGAAAGGGATAGCGGCACCGACGCCATTTGACACCGGACCGCTCCCTTC
>CAZZKI010000055.1:0-7548 GCA_964654785.1 uncultured Solirubrobacteraceae bacterium | reverse complement strand
CACATTGATGCCGCGCAGGTTGTGCTCCACAGCGCCTTTAACCGTCACATAGCCGTTGGCCTTGCGTCGCTTCGCAGGGTAGGGGATTTCGCGTTGTCCGCTTAGGTACTGGCCCGTCAGTGAGTCCTTGACTTTCATCACCTGCTTTGCCGTGCCCGCAGCCACGACCTTGCCGCCGTGCTCACCTGCCCCGGGACCAATATCAATCAGATGATCCGCAGCGTTCATCGTGCCCTCGTCGTGCTCAACGACAAGAACCGTGTTGCCGATGTCCCGAAGTCGCTCAAGGGTCCCGATCAGCCGCTCGTTGTCCCTTTGGTGAAGTCCGATGGACGGTTCGTCAAGAACGTAGAGCACCCCAACCAAAGCCGAACCGATTTGAGTGGCCAGCCTGATTCTTTGAGCTTCACCGCCCGAGAGGGTCCCGGCGGCCCGGCCGAGAGACAGGTAACCCACTCCCACATCGTCGAGGAATCGAAGCCGCTCCTCAATCTCTCGGAGAATCAAGCGGGCAACCCTCTGGTCATGTTCGCTCAGCTCCACCTCCCGCACCCACGCGAGCGCCGCTGAGGCCGAAAGAGCAGTGAACTTGTCGAGGCCCCAGCCTCCAACTGTGACCGCACGCGATTCGGGACGAAGCCGCGCGCCGTCACATGCCGGGCAGTCAACAAGGCTCATGTACTCCTCAATCTTCTCCTTGACGAAATCGGAGTCGGACTCTGAGTGGCGCCGTTTCAGCTGCGGTATCAAGCCCTCAAAGCGTGTTGAGTAGCGGCGCCGGCGCCCATATCGGTTCTTGTAGGCGACATCCATTCGCTCACCGTCAGTTCCGTAAAGAAAGACCTCCTGTTGCTCAGGGTCCAGGTCTTTCCACGGAACGTCCAGGGGAACCTCATATTTCTCTGCAAGAGAAGCGATCAGCTGCTGGTAGTAGTCGGCAGCGCTGGCCGCCCACGGAGCAAGCGCTCCCTCAGCTATCGACAGGGACTTGTTTGGAACCACAAGGTCCGGGTCCACCTCAAGCTGAGCGCCGAGTCCGGTACAGCGGGAACAGGCGCCGTGCGGGCTGTTGAACGAGAAGACGCGAGGCTCAAGCTCTGGTAGCCCGGGTCCGTGCTCGGTACACGCAAAGCGCTCGCTGTAAAGAGTCAGCTCGCCGGTCGCAGCGTCCTCAATTTCAACCATCCCATCGGCGAGCAGGGCTGCCGTCTCAATCGAGTCTGCAAGCCTGCGCCGGATGTCGTCCCGCATTGTGAGCCGGTCAACGACCACGCTGATGTCGTGTTTGAGCTTCTTGTCGAGCGCGATCTCCTCGTCAAGCCGCAGAACAGCCCCATCAATCTTGACTCTGGCGAAGCCCTCCCCCCGAAGCTCGTCAAGGATGTTCTGATGTTCCCCCTTGCGACCGCGGATCACAGGGGCCATCACCATGAACTTGGTGTCCACGGGCAGCTCCAGAACCTGATCCACGATCTGCTCAACGGATTGACCTGTAATTGGTTCGCCACAGACATGGCAATGCGGCTTCCCTACACGAGCCCAGAGAAGGCGCAGGTAGTCGTAGATCTCAGTGACCGTGCCAACGGTTGACCTTGGGTTACGCGATGTGGTTTTTTGATCAATCGAAATGGCGGGCGAAAGCCCTTCGATCGAATCGACGTCCGGCTTGTCCATCTGACCCAGGAATTGACGCGCGTAAGCAGACAGGCTTTCCACATAACGCCGCTGTCCCTCGGCGTAGATGGTGTCGAATGCCAGCGAACTCTTGCCGGAGCCGGAGAGACCTGTGATTACAACAAGAGCGTCGCGGGGAAGGTCGACGTCAATCGCGCGAAGGTTGTGCTCCCTCGCACCACGAATGACGATTTTGTCCTGATGAGCCACAGCGTGACCCTATCGGCGGGCGCAGTCCCAGCCGAGAGTGGCTAGTTGTAGAAGCGCTGAACGAGAGACTCACCGTCCACCGAGGGAAAGTCACGCTCCAGCTGACCAAGGAGGTCGTTGCGATCCCTACCGCTCGCAGCCGCTTCAAGTGCGATCAGCCTTGCTGCCGCCTCATCGTCAGAGTCAGTGTGGCTCAGCGGTTCAGGTGCAGCTGATGTGGAAGTCGATTGGGCCTCAAGCTCGGAAGCCACCCCTTCAAGCTGCTCAGCGTGCCTGATTAAGCCTGCAGCGGTCGATCGCAGGTCATTTGCCGTCTCTCGAAGGTCTTCGTGGGCGCTCATAAGCCTGAGGTTAGCGTCGCCCGCTATCGCCCGAGTGCCTGGGCCACATCAAGCCTGCGCCGCAGGGAGCGGATCTCATCTCGAAGCTTGGTTGCCTGCTCGAACCTGAGCTCCTCTGCAGCGAGAAGCATCTCTTCTTCCATCTCGGCAATTGCGTGTTCGATCTCCGTTGCGGACATTCCCTCAGCCTCAAGCTGGCGCCGCTTGTTGACAGGAACTTTGGACTCGCCTTGAAGGAACTCGCCGATATCGCTGACTCCTTTGGAAATCGAGGAAGGAACCACACCATGCTCTTCGTTCCACGCGACCTGGATTTCCCGCCGTCGGTCCGTCTCCCCAAGAGCAGACTTCATGGCGTCAGTCTCCCGATCGGCATACATAACGACGCGGCCATCAACGTTACGAGCGGCCCTGCCAATCGTCTGAATCAAAGCTGTTTCACCCCGGAGAAAGCCCTCCTTGTCGGCATCAAGGATTGCCACAAGCGAGACCTCTGGAAGATCAAGGCCCTCTCTCAAAAGATTTACCCCGATGAGGACGTCGAATTCGCCGAGACGCAGTTCGCGAATGATCTGAATTCGCTCAAGGGTGTCAATGTCGCTGTGCAGATACCTGACCTTCAGCCCGGCTTCCAGCAGATACTCGGTCAGATCCTCGGCCATCTTCTTGGTGAGGGTTGTCACCAGTGCCCGTTGGTCTACCTCAACAACTGTCCTGAGCTCGGCGATCAGATTGTCAACCTGGTTACGAGTGGGCCGAACGCTTACAGGTGGATCAACGATCCCGGTAGGCCGAACTATCTGCTCGATTATGCGGCTGGAATTGTTTCGTTCGAACTGCCCCGGTGTGGCCGAAACGAACACAAGCTGTCCAGTGTGTTCAAGGAACTCATCGAACTTCTGAGGACGATTGTCCAACGCACTGGGCAGACGGAACCCATAGTCAATCAGCGTCTGCTTCCGCGACTTGTCGCCCTCATACATCCCGCCAATCTGGGGAACCGTCTGGTGGCTCTCGTCAATAAAACAGATCGCGTCCTCCGGGAAGTAGTCCAGCAGGCAATATGGCCTCTCGCCGGGTTTGCGACCGTCGAGAATCCTTGAGTAGTTCTCGATGCCACTGCAGAATCCAGTTTCGCGCAGCATCTCCATGTCGTAGCGCGTTCGCTGCCTGAGCCTCTGCGCTTCAAGCAGCTTGTTTTCCTTCTCAAGTTCGGCGCAGCGCTGCTTGAGCTCGGCCCCAATCTCCCTCACGGCTCGTTCGATCAAGTCGGGATCGACGTTGTAGTGGGTTGCCGGCCAGATGGCAACATGACCGAGGTCTTCCTCAGTGATCTCACCAGTGAGAGGGTCAAAGGCTTGGCACCGCTCGACCTCATCGCCGAAGAACTCGACTCGGTAGGCGGTTTCCATGTAGGCAGGCATGATCTCCAGCGTGTCGCCCCGCACTCGGAAGGATCCTCTTTCGAGAACCACGTCATTCCGTCGATATTGATTGCGGATGAGGCGGACGATCAGGTCGTCTCGGTCCACCTCCTCCCCCTTGCGGAGTGTCTGAAGGTTTGCGTCATAACTCTCTGGAGAGCCCATGCCGTAAATGCATGACACGGAGGCGACGATGATCACATCCTTGCGGGCAAACAGAGCGGCTGTCGCTGCATGGCGAAGACGGTCAATCTCCTGATTGATCGCTGAGTCTTTCTCGATGTAGAGATCCCGGCTCGGAACGTATGCCTCTGGCTGGTAGTAGTCGTAGTAAGAGACGAAGTACTCGACTGCATTGTCTGGGAAGAATGTGCGGAACTCGTTACACAGCTGCGCGGCGAGGGTCTTGTTGTGCGCGATCACGAGGGCGGGACGCTGGACCTCAGCGATCGTTGCGGCCATCGTCATGGTCTTTCCGGTGCCGGTGGCCCCAAGAAGCGTCTGGTATCGCTCGCCTGCCCGCAGTCCGTCTGAAAGTTCGCCGATTGCCGCAGGCTGGTCTGCCGCAGGGCTGAAGTCGCTATCGAGACGAAAAGCAGGCAACGATCTTCACGATACCGCTGACCGGGGTCCGGGCCTTCGCGCTGGCTAACTGAGAAGTGATTCGGCTGTGAGCGTTTGTCGGAGGCCGTCCTCAAGACTGCGGGACTCATATCCGAGCTCGGTCTTGGCCTTCTCACTTGATGCCCAGTAAGTCACCGCGTCGGCGCTTGTGACCACCTCACGCAGGTTGGGACCAGCGCCAAATAGTGGGCCGACCACTTTGCCTATCGGATGAAGGGCCTTGAAGAGCCCCGCCGGGATGACGACCTTTGGAACCCGCCTACCGAGGATTCGTGCCTCGGTAGCCACGACGCCACGAATTGTCTCAATGTCACCACCCATCACATAGGCCTGGCCGCTGCGCCCCTTATCGAGCCCGAGGACAATCCCTGCTGCAATGTCGTCGCGATGAACCACCGTGAGGCCAAGGTCGGGGAACATCAACGCCGGAAGCTGGCGCTTCGCGAACTTCAGGATCACCTGCCCGAGTGCGCTCTCGTCACCCGGTCCGTATACGCCCCCAGGCTGGATGATCACCAACGGCAAACCCTTGGCCGCGATCTCCAGAGCAGCCCTGTGGGCTAGAGCCTTTGTCTCCTCGTAATAGGACGTGTAGTCGCCAACTGGAGCTTCATACGTCTCGTCTACGACTTTCCCCTTTGTGTTGCCGAACACTGCGCAGGTTGAGATGTAAACGGCCTTCGAAACTCCTGCCTCGAGGGCGCTCTCAAGGACATTCACAGTCCCATCCACATTTGCAACTCGCATTGGCTCCCGCTGGTCCTCGCTGATGCCCACCTCGTAGATGGCAGCAGCATGGATAACTCCGTCACAGCCCTTAAGTCCGGAAGCGATTGCGTCCCGGTCAGAAAGGGAGCCTGCGACAACTTCACAGCCAATCTGCTGAAGATGCTCGGCTTTAGCAGGGTTTCGAACTAAAGCGACAACATCATCGCCCCGGTCGCGGAGCAATTCGGCCACCTTTGATCCGATGAAGCCAGTACCACCAGTTAGGAAAATTCTCATGAGATGAGTTTAGTCTGGCTCAGACGGATCTGGCTCTCCGCTTCAGCGGGCGCCTAGCTCCCGTGAATACTTATCGCGGTAATCGCGCCGCGCCTCAAGGACTCGCTGCACATAGGCCTTTGTCTCAGGGAACGGAATGTCCCGAACTGAGAATGGCTGCCCTGCAGCGTGTGCCTCCTCAACCCACTTGTCTACATTGCCCAGGCCGGCGTTGTATGCAGCAAGGGCAAGTGCTTCATTCCCGTCGTAATGCTCGAGAAGCCATCGCAGGTACCAAGACCCGTAGCGAATGTTGACGTTTGGGTTAGCGAGGTCCTTGGGAACGAAGGCAGTACCGCCGCTCTTCCTTGCAATAAACAGCGCGGTGCTGGGAAGCAGCTGCATCAATCCTTGAGCGCCAGCGCTGGACTCGCGGGGCTGGAACTTACTCTCCGCATAGATAACTCCGGCGATCAAGGCCGGGTCGAGGCCTTTTGCGGCAGCTTGCTCGCGAATGATTGAGGCGTGATTAAGCGGAAGCGTCAGGTCGCGGTAGGTGCCCTCAAGCTTGGGTAGCTGACTGATGCCGATGACGGCTATCAGTGCGAGGCCAACTAGAACTAGGGTGCGCCGGCTCACGCCACCATTTCATCAACGACCCCGGAGAGCGCCGCCTCAAGCTCAGCCTCCGTCCCATCATTCACAACCACCCAGGTCGAAAGTTGGGCCTTTTCTGACTGCGACAACTGGCGGGCTGCCCGCTCGTCCAGCGCAGCGTGTCCGCGAGCCGCAGCTCGCTCCGATCGAACGCCCTCGTCGGCGAGGACGCAAATCGTTGAATCAAAGCCTTCGCTCATGCCGCTTTCGAAGAGAAGCGGAACCTCCACGACTCCTGCCGTCGGCGCTGGGTTGATCTCGTCAAGCCCGTTTACCCAATCGGCGATCCTCGCTCCAACCAAGGGCCACATGTACCCCTCTAGCCACTTGCGTCCGTCCTCATCGGCAAATGCGGCGCTCGCCAAGGCAGCACGATCGAGACCGCCCCCGCTAACTACCCCCTCACCAAATCGCTCAGCGAAAGCAGCAATGTGAACTGGGTCGGCTTGAATCTCGTGGACGACAGCATCGGTTGAGAGAACTGCGCATCCCAGCCTCTCAAGCGCGGCCAGAGCAGTGGACTTACCGGCACCAATTCCGCCGGTAAGACCAATGAGCGGAAGTCCTTTAGGAGTCGGAATCTGAAGCCTCGTCGGCGGCTGATTCCTCGGCCTCGACGACGACTTCTTCAACGTCAGCTGCCTCAGCGGCAGCCTCTTCAACTGGAGCCTCGTCGGCTACTGCTTCGACTTCTACCTCATCAGCAGCAACCTCTGAAGCAGGAGCCTCGATGCCGTCCTCATCTGCAGAGTCAAGGAGTTGTGCGTCGGCGTCAAAGTCGGCAGGTGTCTCAGCATAAGCCTCTGGCTGCTCGCCGTCAACGCGCTTCATTGAGAGCGACACTCGGCGGCGCTCGTCATCAATTTCAAGGAACTTGACGAGCACGTTCATACCGGGCTCGACAACCTCGCGTGGATTCTCAACATGGCGGTCGGCTAGCTCACTGATGTGAACAAGCCCCTCAACACCATCCTGAATCTCCACAAATGCGCCGAACTGAACGCACTTCGTGACTTGGCCGGTGGTCTCGTCACCAACATTGAAGGTGTCAACCACTTGCTGCCACGGATCAGCTTGAGTCTGCTTGAGGCCAAGGCTGATTCGCTGACGGTCGCGGTCAATGTCAAGGACCTTCACGTTGACCTTGTCGCCAATCGAAACCACTTCGCTCGGGTGGTTCACATGTGACCAAGAGAGCTCGGAAATGTGAATAAGCCCGTCAATACCCTCAAGGTCAACGAACGCTCCGAACTCGACGATGTTGGAGACGGTGCCTTCAACGATCTTGCCCGGCTCGAGACGATCAAGGATCTGCTGGCGGACTTCCTTGCGCTCCTCTTCAAGAACAGCGCGGCGCGACAGCACAACGTTGTTGCGAGACCGGTTGAGCTCGATCACCTTGCACTCAATTTGAGTGCTCATGAACTCGTCAAGGTTGGCGACCCGGCGGATATCCACGAGTGAGGCTGGGAGGAAGCCGCGAACGCCTAGGTCAACGATCAGACCACCCTTGACCACCTCAATGACTGTTCCTTCGACTGGGGAGCCAGCTTCAGCTGATTCCTCAATCCGGCGCCAGGCCTTCTCGAAGCGTGCGCGCTTGCGAGACAGAATCAGGCGTCCCTCTTGGTCCT
>CAZZKI010000054.1:0-7553 GCA_964654785.1 uncultured Solirubrobacteraceae bacterium | reverse complement strand
TCAGTCGAATGGGTCACTGCTGTGATCAGGGGGTGTTCCACTGTTTCCTCCTCGGTGACGACGACAGTGCCTTCGCCTTCTTCGAATGATGAACGGCAATGGATCTTCACGCCATGGTTTCTGGCGTACTCCACTGACCTCAACTGCAGGACCTTCGCTCCAGAGGATGCCATCTCCAGCATTTCCTCAAATGACACGGTCCGAAGCTTCTTTGCGTCAGGGACGATCCGTGGGTCGGCGCTGAACACACCAGGCACGTCCGTGTAGATCTCACAGACCTCTGCGCCAAGCGCCGCTGCTACAGCGACTGCGGTGGTGTCAGAGCCACCGCGGCCAAGGGTCGTCACATCCTTGTCGGTTGAAACACCTTGGAATCCGGCGACAAGCACGATTTGGTCCTGCTCGAGAGCCTCCCTGATCCGGTCTGCTCGGACGTCAAGGATTCGCGCACGAGTGTGCGAGGTGTCGGTCACGATTCCAGCTTGGGACCCAGTCAACGAGATCGCGTCATGCCCAAGGTCGCTGATCGCCATCGCTGCCAAAGCACAGCTGATCCGCTCACCTGTAGACAGCAGCATGTCCATCTCTCGCGGGTCCGGTGCCTCTGAAACTTCAGCTGCCATCTCAAGCAGCTCGTCAGTCGTGTCACCTCGTGCTGAGAGGACAGCGACGACCTTCTCGCCGTTCTCCTTCTTGGCGACAATCCTGCGCGCGGCAGCCTTGATCCGCTCGGCATCTGCGACCGAGCTGCCTCCGAATTTCATGACAACGGTGTTAGGCATTAGAAGGGAGCGTACCCGTCAGAGACAGCGCATAAGCGCCTCGCTCGCGCCCCTTCACCACGCTGCTAAGTGTCTATCGAGCGACGGCCAGTCATGGCCCGACCAAGAGTCAGCTCGTCCGCGTATTCAAGGTCCGCGCCGACGGGCAACCCACTGGCAGGACGGGTGATGATCATGTCCGGGCTCATCCGCCTCAACGCTGCGGCGATGTGCAGGGCTGTCGCCTCACCGGTGGTCGTTGGATTGGTCGCAATCACGACTTCCCTGACCTCCCCGAGCTTGACTCGCTCGAAAAGCTCGGCAATGTGGAGGTCGTCCTCCTCCACACCATCCATTGGTGACAAGGCGCCGCCCAGAACGTGGTAGCGCCCGCGGAATTCACCAGTGCGCTCAATCGGGTGGACATCCTGCGATTGCTCAACAACGCAGAGGATGGATTCATCTCGCCGCATGTCCTGGCAGATCGGGCAGCGGGGCCCCTCGGCAAGGTCAAAACAGACTTCGCATTCACCAATGCGCTCGCGCACCTCGACTATCGCTGTTGCGAGCGCAGCAGCCTGCTCAGGTGGTGCTCGCAAGATGTGGAACGCGAGGCGGGTGGCAGTTCGCCCGCCAACCCCGGGGAGGCGAGACAGTTCAGTGATCAGCCGCTGAATCGGAGGCGCGTACATGCTCGCCCCTTGTGGCTCAGGCTTCCGGGCCTGGGTCGCCGTCAATCAACGGATTCCCAGATTCCTGCGCTGGTGGTGCCTCAGAGGAAGCCGCATCGCCGGACGCGGGCTCAACCTCAACCTCAACACCACCGAACTCGTTGACGAGAATGTCTGCGACTTCGTCAGTGCTCAGGGGCTGCTCGCCGGGAGCTTCGGGGATCTCAACACTGGCGGAGAGCTCATACTCAATCTCCAACCGGCAGCCAGTGACCGTCAGGAAGGCGCCCGAAACTGCCTGTCGGTGACGGGCATCCTGAGCCTTGCGGCGGTGGAACTCGGCTGACTGAGGAAATGCGATCAGAAGTTGCGTGTCGTTCAGAGCAACTGGTGCAGCTTGAGCGAGAATCGCTCCAAGAACTGCGCTCTCTGCCGCGACGTGGTCAATCACTGCTGGCCAAGCTGCTGCCAGGTCTTCAAAGGGCAGCAGCGGACCGGAGGCAACCTGTGGTGCTGACTCAGCCTCTGGCTCCGCGGCAGGTTCGGTCGCCTCAACGGGTGCTGGTACTGCGCTCAGCGCCGCAGCGGCAGCGGCACCACCAGCGGATGCGATGAACTCAGGCGTTGCCGCCCTCTGCTCTGGCGCTGACGGAGTCTGCGCAGGCGTAGCGGGAGCTGAAGGCGCCGACGGAGTCGGGGTTACCTTTGCCGCCGGAACTTGCGCCCGCACTGGCGGCGCAGGAGCCCCACCTGAGGCAGCCTTGACCAACAGGAGTTCAAGCCTCAGGCGTGCGTCTGACCCGTCACGAATCGCGGAGAAGGCTTCGGCGACCAAGTCAAGGAACTGAACGATCCCACCACGGCCAAGTGCTGTTGCTTGTGCGGAGAGGCGCTCATCACCTTCCTCCCCCATGCTGAGCTCAGGCGGGACAGAACCGGCAAGGTCAACCAGCAGGAGAGTGCGCCCGTGAGTCTCAAGGTCGTCAAGGAACCTGCGCAAGTCACGGCCTGACGAGGCAATGTCTGCAGCGACCCTGACAGCCTCTGCCGGGTCGGAGGAAACAATTGCGTCCACGGCTCGGAATCGCTCCTCTGTGTCCACGACGCCGAGCACAGCCAAAGCATCCTCGGCTGAAACTGCGCCGTCCGCACCTGCGTAAGTGACCAGCTGCTCGAGAGTTCCCAACGCGTCGCGGAAGGAGCCATCAGCTGAACGGGCAACCGTCCTCAAAACCTCGGGCGGAGCATCGATCCCTTCAGTTGTGGCAACCCTAGTCACAACCTCCTCAACCTCCAAAGCGGTGGGGCGCTGGAAGTCAAACCTGTGGCATCGGTCAGCGACAGTCGGAAGGATCTTGTGCGCCTCCGTCGTCGCAAGCACGAAGACAGTGTTGGCAGGTGGCTCTTCGAGTGTCTTGAGAAAGGCATTCCAAGCCTGCGGCGAGAGCATGTGGGCTTCATCCAGGATGTAGACCTTGTGGCTGCCGGTCATCGGAGCGAGCGCGACGCTGTCGCGAAGGTCGCGGATGTCGTCAACGCTGTTGTTTGACGCAGCATCCATTTCGACCACATCAAGTGAGGTGCCCGAAGCGATTGCTTCGCAGGCAGCGCACGTCCCACATGGGTTAGTGGTCGGCCCGTTTACGCAGTTGAGGGCAGCAGCGAGGATCTTCGCCATGCTCGTCTTGCCAGTGCCTCTCGAGCCAACAAACAGGTATGCGTGGTGCACCGAGTCCCGCTCAATCGCATTGCGAAGGGTGCGCACGACAGCCTCTTGCCCGACTACGTCGTCGAACGTGCGTGGGCGATGGCGGCGATAAAGAGACGGCGAGGACACTGGTTAGTGACTCTATCGCCGGGGGCGGCCAGCGCCATCGGCATTGCGCCGCTAGTTAGGAGAAGTGATCAAGAGTGCGGCGAAGTCCAGCTTCAAGGCCAACTTCCGCCTGCCAACCGAAGGTGCTGTGGGCCCGTGAAGGGTCCAAAACGGACCTGCGAACCTCACCGTCGCGAGCTGGCGCGTGGCTGACTTCCAAGTCATGGGCCACAAGCCCCCCGATCTCGGACACAAGTTGGTTGATGCTTGTCTCCAACCCTGTCCCGATGTTGCAGGCACCGGATTCGCGGGAATCGGAAGCAGCAAGGAGCGCTCGCACGACATCGGATACCTCAACGAAGTCGCGAGTCTGTTCGCCGTCCCCGTTAATCACAGCACCTTGGCCTGCCAGTGCGCGTTCGCAGAAGATCGCCACCACCCCGCCTTCAGCGTGCGGTATCTGGCGTGGGCCATATACGTTGGCAAGCCTGAGCGTGTAGGTCGAGATGTCGTGGAGGTGGCCGTACATGTAGACGTAGGACTCGGCTGCAAACTTGCTCGCTCCGTAAGGGCTCTCAGGGTGAATCGGTGCGGTTTCAGGTGTCGGGTAAATCCCAGATTCGCCATACATCGCGCCCCCTGTTGAGACATAGACAAGGCGCTCCGTTCCGGCCTTAACAGCGCCCTCAAGCACTGAGATGGTGCCAAGCACGTTGACCTTGGCGTCACGCGCAGGGTCTTCAACCGAGTCGTTCACCTGAGCCTGCGCTGCAAGGTGAAAGACGAGGTCTGGCTTTACTTCCTCAAACAGTGCGGCAACTCGGGCCGCCTCAGCCACATCGCAGTGGACAAAGCGAGCTCCAGCTCCTACGGCCTGCTCCAAGTTCGACTCGCGGCCGGTGGAGAGGTCATCCAGAACAGTTACATCAAGACCGCGCTCAACAAGCGCGTCCACAAGATTGGAGCCTACGAAGCCGGCTCCGCCGGTAACTAGCGCTTTCACAGTCTGGAATCTATTGCCTTGAAGGGACTGCTGCCGATAGGCTTGGCATCCGTATGAGTGATCAGGCAGCCACACAGCCCCAATCACGCAGCGACATCCTCAAGGCATCACCTCGGATGTTCAAGTCCGACTTCATGGACCGCTTCTCGCGCGTGCACCCAGTTGTTGTGCCAATCATCTTCGTCCCGACCATCCTGACCCTGACGGTCTTGGGAGCAATGGATGCTGGCCTCGCCTCGCTCCTCTGGTTCCCAGGCGGATGGCTGTTCTGGACCTTCACCGAGTACTGGCTCCACAGGCTGGTCTTTCACTTTGATGCCGACTCTGAGTGGGCACATCGCTTCCACTTCATGATCCACGGCGTCCACCACGATCATCCAAATGACCCGCTGCGTCTTGTGATGCCGCCTGCAGCGAGCATTCCACTCGCCAGCGGGTTCATTCTGCTCTTCTGGTCGGTGCTTCCAGGCGGCTCATGGATGGTCTTCGCTGGCGGATTCCTAGCCGGCTACCTCTTCTACGACATGCTCCACTACCACGTCCACCATCACCGCCCCAAGACCGCTCTGGGCCGCAAGCTTCGCGAACTTCATATGCGGCATCACTTCCAAGACCACAACACTGGCTTCGGTGTGAGCGCTCCATTCTGGGACTCCGTGTTCGGCACCAAGCCGGCATCAAAGTCCCCATAGAAAGAAGACCGGCCCCGGTTCGTTAGAACCGAGGCCGGTGGGAGATCCGGTGCCGTCCCCCGACGGTCATCCGGCGCGGCGGCCTGTGGGGAGCCGCCAGTCAAACCCGAGCCGGCGAGGAAGAGGCCGGCCCGAGTCCTGACGGATTGCTCAGTCGGTCGCTGTGATCGTCTGAGCTGGGGTCTTCTTGGCTACCTTCGCAACCTTCTGGACTGCGCCAGAGCCATCGCGGTAGTAGACCTGAGTGTTGTAGTAGCCATTCTGGAAGGTGCAGTTCTTCTGAATGTGCTGCTCTGTGAATACTCCGCCTACCTTGACGAGCTTGAAGTACTTGCTCTCTGGAAGGGAGATCTCAATCGGAGTGTTCATCTGACCCTCTGGATCGCTGAGGATTGCAACAAGCTTGAGTCCGTTGCCCCAACCGCAAGGGGTCGAGTCGAGCTCAAGCTCACCCGTGATCTGACTTCCCGAGGTGGCAGGCATGATCTTCTTGCCTGAGTTGGTCGGAAGGCCGAGCGCACCAAGGCTCAGGAAGTCCGTTGAGGACGACAGGAGCGAGGGGCTTCCGGTGAGGCTGTTGTCAGCGAAGAGCGAAGTGCTCTTGAGGTCGGTGTAGGTGCTGCCGCTCTTGACTGCAAGCGTTGCGCCGGTGACCTTGAGGTAGCTGCTGTCAGCTGCCTGAGCGTAGACATTCACGCCGCTCTGAAGTGAGCACGAAACGCCGGTGCCTGGGTGATCGCCGTTGCAGTACTGGGTCTGGTTCGGAGCAGGAGCATCACCCGCAGCGTTAAGAACTGCCGGCTCTGTGTCGAAGCCATTAACGAGGTTGTTGAGGGCGATCACCGAGTAGCCGGAGACAAGTGCCGGGTACTTGACGGTCACCGTCTTGCTGCCTGCTGGCTGCGGGCCAGTGTAAGCCGTCGTTCCAAGGTCATCCCACTTTGCGGAAGTACCTGGGACATCAGCTGCCACGGTGGCTGCG
Source organism: uncultured Solirubrobacteraceae bacterium (assembly GCA_964654785.1). GTDB lineage: Bacteria > Actinomycetota > Thermoleophilia > Solirubrobacterales > Solirubrobacteraceae > WLNJ01. Next base: position 1,628 of record CAZZKI010000054.1, on the reverse strand, counting down.
TTTGCCTTCCACCAGTGCTTGGTTCCGCTAACGGTGTAGTTGACTACGTAACCGGCAGGGAAGGAACCAGCCGTGGTCGTTGCTGAAGTTGAGCTAGCGCTCCAAGCGGCTGAGGTATCAGTGCTGAGAAGCGTCCACTTGATGACTGGGTTGCCCTCGTCGTCGTTTGCAGGCTTTGACGGCTCGTCGGCTGCAGTGACGTCCGAAGCGGCCTTGTACCACTTGCCGTCGGTGTACGAAACAAAGGTTCCTTCTGAGTAGTCCTTTGCTTCCCACGCTCCACCATTCACGTCACCCTGAGTGGCGACAACGTTGGAGGATGAGAAATCGGTGCAGACAATCTTGTAGCCGACCTTAAGGTCAGCAAGGCTGACGATTGATGCACTTGCCTCGCACTGCGGGGCGTAGTTCTGGGCAGCGGAGGCTGGGCTTACACCGGCGATAGCGCCGGCGATCAAGCCTGCTGTTCCGACTGCTGCGATTCGCTTCGGAAGACGCACTTTTATGAGCTCCTTGATCTTGTTTGAGGATGCGGATTGAACATCCAAGTGGAGTCTCGGGTAAGCGTCCCGATCAGGTGTGAACCGTCGGTAACCGGCTGGTGAAAGTGCGCTAACCGCTTGGAAACTGGCCAGATCCGTTGATTTGCGGGGTCTGAGTTGATGCGTGACCGACCTCAACGCTCGGGCTTGATGACTCAAGAAGGCGTTCACCGCACTGCCAGCAGAATGTCGCTCCCATTGCGTGAAGAGAGCCGCAGTAACGACAGTTTCCCGCAGCAGCCGCATCCTCAAGGCGAAGGAGGCGCTCGGCTTCGGCAAGCTCAGCGTCAACTCGCTGCAGATTTGCGGCGTGACGGGTCACCACGTCCATTCTGTAGTGGTCCCTTTGAGCCATCTCGTAAACGATTCCGCCGAGGTCGTACTGAAGCTCGCCGAACTGCTGCGCGAGATCATCTCGTCTCTTGCGGAGTTCAGTCATCGGTACTTGGGGGGTCGCTGCTGCCGCAGCAGCCTGAAGCTCAGCCTTCTGAGCCGGAAGGCGCTTCTTCACTGATTGCGGGAGTCGATCTGAAATCGTCATGGGGTTCTCCTGTTCGTTAGATCTTGGTGTCAGTTGTACAAATCTGGTTTGGTCATCGGCGCGGGAATACCTCTCGGCCGAACGCCGTCGCCGAGTCGGTCACGCCGATGAACGGGGACATCCCCGCCCCTCCTGCAATTCCAAAGCGTTCCTGCACCGTCTTGGTGAGGCTGAAGGTGTCGTAAGCCTTGGTCGTGCTGCGACCGGCTTTGACGAATGCTGATGAGATCACAGCGCCACCCGGGGAGGTAGAACCAGCTGCAGGGCGGTCCCAGGCGGTGAGGACGAATCCGTTCTTCTTGAAGATCTCGGATTCTGCAAGGCCTGTCTGGACGGTTTCGTTGAGAAACGTCCTCAGGGACTCGGGACCACCCTTGGTCCCGTCGTCACAAGTCAGCGATGAGTCCACCCTGCACCTCGATGGGATCACAATTGTTAGTTTGGGGAATGCGCTTGGAATCGACGGATCAAAGTTCTCGGAATCTGTGGCGTCTGCTTTTCGGAGGTCATCTGCCATCTGCTCCAGCGGCCGGATTGAACCCTGC
>CAZZKI010000053.1:0-7618 GCA_964654785.1 uncultured Solirubrobacteraceae bacterium | reverse complement strand
TGACGCGCTCGACGACTGCGTCAGGCGTGATGCCGAACTTCTCGTAGAGCACTGAAGCCGGGGCAGAAGCACCGAAGCGCTCGACGGACACGTGCGCCTGCGCGTACCGCTCCCATCCCATCGAGATGCCTGCCTCGACTGACACGGTTGGCAGGTCCTTGGGCAGGACAGCCGCCTTGTCGGCATCCGGGAGGCGCTCAAAGAGCTCCCATGAAGGCATTGCTACGACTCGAACTTCCGTGCCTGCAGCTGCGAGCTGGTCTCGGGCGGCCAGAGCTATCTCAACCTCAGAGCCAGTCGCGACGATTACTGCGGCAGGGTTGCCATCGCAAGCGAGTACATAGCCACCCTGGCCAAGGCCTTCTGCCTTGCCGAAGGTGTTGCGGTCAAGCACTGGAAGGTCCTGGCGGCTAAGGATCAGGGCGACCGGGCCTTCGATCTCCTCAGAGATAACGCGCCAAGCCTCGGCAGTCTCAGTTGCATCGGAAGGACGGATGACGGTGAGGCCAGGAATGGCCCGCAAGGTGGCGATGTGTTCGACCGGCTGGTGGGTTGGGCCATCCTCACCAAGTGCAATTGAGTCGTGGCTGAACACCCAAGTTGTGTTGAGCCGCATCAGTGAAGAGAGGCGGATCGCGGACCTCATGTAATCGGCGAACTGCAGGAAGGTAGACCCGAACGGGCGGACGATCCCGCCATGGAGGGCCATTCCGTTAACCATTGCCCCCATTGCGTGCTCACGCACTCCAAAGTGAATGTTGCGGCCGTCTTCCGTTCTGGTGAAATCGCCACCGCCCGGCACAGTTGCCTTGACTGATGACGCGAGGTCGGCGCTGCCGCCAAGCATTGTTGGCAGGTGGTCTGCGACGGCTGCCATTACCTTGCCGCCAGCTGCGCGAGTCGCAACCTTGTCGCCGGCTTCCCAAGTTGGGAGTGCAGCGCCAAGTCCTGGCATTGCGCGGCCTTCTTGGCTTGCACGCCAAAGCTCTGCCGTGTCCTGATCGCCAGCGAGGAACTCTGCGAGGCGACCTTCCCACTCTGCTCGAGCTGCTGAGCCCTGCTCGACTGCGTTCCAGCGCTCGGGAACACCGGCAGGGATCTCAAACATCTCGTCGGGGTTGAAGCCGAGCGCTTCCTTTACAGCGCGAAGTTCGTCTGAGCCAAGCGGGGCACCGTGAACACCAGAAGTGTTCTGCTTGTTCGGCGCCGGGTAGCCAATGATTGACTTGGTGCGAATCAAGGTCGGGCGTTCAGTCTCAGCCTTGCCTTCGGCAAGCGCCTTGCGGAGAGCGTCAAGGTCGTCAACGGAGTCAACAGTGAGCGTGTGCCAGCCGTAGGCCTCAAAGCGCTTCATTACGTCTTCGCCGTCAAAGCTCATTGATGTTGGCCCGTCAAGAGAAATGGAGTTGTCGTCCCAGCAGTAAACGAGCTTGCCAAGGCCAAGGTGGCCAGCCAGCGAGGCTGCTTCTGCGGCGATGCCTTCCATCAAGTCACCGTCGGAGACGATGCCCCAAGTCATGTGGTCTACAACCTGCGAGCCAAAGCGGCCGCGCAGCCAGCGTTCAGCGACAGCCATGCCAACACCGTTCGCGAACCCTTGGCCGAGAGGGCCTGTGGTTGTTTCAACACCGGGCGTTGGGTGCTCGGGGTCAAACTCTGGGTGCCCGGGAGTACGGGAGCCCCACTGGCGGAAGTTCTTCAGCTCATCCAAGGGCAAGTCGTAGCCAGAGAGATGAAGGGCGGAGTAGAGCAGCATTGAGCCGTGGCCAGGCGAGAGGACGAAGCGGTCACGGTCTGCCCAATCAGGCGCAGAAGGGTCGTGCTTCATCACGTCTGCGAAGAGCACGAATGCCAATGGCGCCAAGGCCAAAGGCATACCCGGATGCCCCGAGTTGGCAGCCTCTACAGCATCCGCCGAGAGCACTCGGGCGGTGTCAACAGAGAGTCGGTCGATGTCCACGTTTGTGGTCTGTGCGTCAGCCATTAGGTGAGAGACGGCCCCCAAATGGGGAGGCGGCAAACCGTCCGAGCCGAATCGTTGCCATCGGCCCGGACGATGCCGTCTAAATCGCTAGCTCTCGTCGCCCTTTTCGATCTCAGGAGTGCCTGAGCCCGAAGTAATGCCGCCGGTTGCCCGCTGCTGGTAGGCGAGGCGCTTGGCGTCGTCCACCTGGACAAGAACCTTGTCGGCACGGAAAAGGCGGTTCATTCCTTCTGCCATCGCGCGAGGCATCAGCGCAGTTGAGCGAACGAGCGCGTTGTTGCTCCTCGGCACGTAAACATCGAAGCGAGGGTTCTTCAAGGCACTGGTGATCTCGTCGGCAACATCCTGAGCTTCAACATTCTTGACAAAGCGAGCTGAGCCAAGGCCTGAAGCGAGTTCAGTGTTGACGATCACTGGCATTACGCAAGACACTTCAACATCGGTGCCGCGGAGCTCGCCGCGAATCGACTCAGAAAGGCCGACGACTGCGTGCTTTGTTGCGCAGTAGGTTGCCGCGCCTGGGAAGCCTGACTTGCCAGCCATTGATGCCACGTTGACAAGGTGGCCACGGCCGCGCCGCCGGAAGCGACGGCCTGCGATCTGCGAGCCAATCAGCACGCCCCAAAGGTTGATCTCGATCTGACGACGTGAGAGCTCAAGGTTCTCATCGAGGAAGTCGCCAAGCAGCATGATGCCGGCGTTGTTGATGAGGACATCCAGCGGACCGAGCTTTGCCTCTGTCGCATCAATAAACGCCTCGAATGACTCCTTGTTGGTCACGTCAACCGGAAGGCCAATGGTGCCTCCACCGATCTCCGCTGCTGCCTGCTCGGCTGCTGCGTGGTCAATGTCACCAATTGCGACCTTTGCGCCTTCGCGAACGAGTGTCGTTGCAGTGGTACGACCGATTCCGCGAGCACCGCCGGTGATCGCGACTACCTGACCTACAAGTGAACGGGGCTGCTTTGCCATTTGGAGTCTCTCCTTGAAGATTGAGTGCAGCTGTCTTACATAAGGAAACTACCTAGCCAGCGTCGTGACCGCGGCCTCACTTGTTCGCCAAGTTGCGTGAACGCGTCATGACCTACGGGATCGCCCGAGCCGCTGCCTACGATCACCGACATGGCCCACTTCGTCCACGAAGGTCAGCGCATTGCCTACACCATCCACGGTGGTGGCAAGAAGGTTGTTGTGCTGATACCTGGCTTGCTGACCACGCAACGGATTCACGAGGCGCTCGCCGAGTCACTGGCAGACCAAGGGGCTCGGGTCGTAACGATGGACCCACTCGGCCATGGCGAATCAGACAAGCCATTGGAGATGTGGCGCTATTCAATGCGCTCCTACGCAAGGCAGACCATCGGCCTGCTTGACCATTTGGAAGTGAAGTCGGCTGTTGTAGGGGGCGCCTCACTTGGTGCCAACACGACGCTTGAAGTCGCCAGCGCGGCGCCTGAACGGCTCAAGGGAATGATCTTGGAAATGCCAGTCCTTGAGTCGGCACTGCTCGGATGCGCAATCGCTTTCACTCCGCTGATGTGCGCGCAAACCTTTGCCGCCCCGGCGATGCGCGTTGCAGGGAAGGCGGCCTCGTTGATTCCGCGAAGCATGGTTCCGTTTGTTGGTGAGATCGCACTTGACTGGATTGAGCAGGACCCAGCGCCGGGGGCTGCTGTTCTTCAGGGACTCTTCTTTGAACGCGTCGCTCCGCCGCGTGAGGAGCGCCGCACCTTCAAAGCTCCGGCGCTGATCATCGGGCATCCCAGTGACCCAGTTCACCCATTCTCGGACGCTGGCCTGCTCAACAAGGAACTGAAGAACTCGCGTCTGCTCAAAGCCAACTCGGTGATCGAGCTTCGCTCCCGGCCCGAGCGCTTGACTGGCGAGATCATCAGCTTCGTTAACGAATGCTGGGCGCCTAACCGAGCCAGAGCCAAGTCCGCCGCCTAGCGGCCGTCCCAGCCTCCGGTCTCGCCACGGTAGAGGCCTTGGCCTGTGAACACCATGCGGACTGTCGCGAGGATGATCTTGAAATCGAGCGCCAGTGACCAGTTGGCGATGTACCAAAGGTCAAGTTCAATGCGTTCACTCCAAGGCAGGGCAGCACGGCCTTGAACTTGAGCCCAGCCGGTGATGCCCGGGTGAGCATCAAGTCGGCCTCGCTGGCGGGCGTCGTAGTCAGCAACTTGCTCAGGCAGAGTGGGCCTTGGGCCGACAAGGGACATCTCGCCTTTCAGGACGTTGACGATGTTTGGAAGTTCGTCAAGCGACCAACGCCGAAGGAAGCCGCCGACTCGGGTAATTCGGCTGTCGCCTTCATCCACTGCCATGCCGGCACCCATCGTTTCGGCACCAACGACCATCGTCCGCAGCTTGACGATCTCGAACTCGTTGCCTTTGTAGCCAGCCCGCTTCTGGCGATAGAAGACCGGGCCTTTGCTGTCGAGCCTCACGACCAAAGCGCAGATGGCAATCACGGGCGCTGCGACGAGAGCCGCAAGGCCTCCGATCAGGAGGTCAAGGAGGCGCTTCGTCTTGGCCCCCGCCCCGTTCATCGGGTTCCCTCCGGGGGCTCCCAACCGGCCTCAGTGCCGTGGCGCCACCAGTCCCACCAGCCGCCAGCTATCGCAGCGGTCATCAACACGTAGTAGCGGGCGATAAGCAACGGTCTTGCCTTGACCACGCCTCCGAGCCACGCTGCCAGCAGAACAAGAAGTTGAAGGCCGACTACAACGACCCAGAAGGTTGAGCCGCCCGCCGCAAGAACCGCACTGGCCCCAAGTGCGAGAAGATGGAGAAACGGGGAGGCATAGCGAATCGCCCTATGGCTGAAGATCATCAGCGCGTAGAGCGGTGAATAGCCCTTGGGACTAAGCAACCCGCCCTTGACCACGATTGGCCAAGCGTGGCTCATCATCCGCCGCTTGCGAGCAAACTCGCCCTCAAGGCTTGGCACCATCAATTCGACTGCCTGAGCGCTTGGAGCCTCGCTCGCGCGGTGCCCGTTCTTGACGATCGTGAACGGCATCTTCAGGTCATGGCCCATCACCGGGTCAACCTCGACGTAGTTCTTCTTACGCATCGCGTAGATCGCACCGTTGCCAGCAGTGACAGAAGCGAGCTTGGCTTCAAGCCCGCGAATCATCATTTCGATACGCCAGTACAGACCCTCTTGGTTTGTCCCTTCAGCGTTCTCAAACCGAACACGCCCGCAGACGTAGGCGATGTTGTCGTCCTTGAAGAACGGCGCCAGAAGGTTGCGAAGAGCAGAGGGCTTCCATTGAGAATTGGCGTCACCGAAGGCAATCAGCTCACCTTTGGCAACCTTGACCGCCGCATCCTGCGCGCGGACCTTGCCGCCACGTGGAAGGTCTAGGACAACGTCTGCGCCAGCCTGCCGGGCGGCTTCTTGAGTTCCGTCATCAGACCCGTCGCAGGCGACGATCACTTCGAGCTTGTCCACGGGCCAGTCCAGAGCGCGCATGTTGTTGACACGCCTCGCGATCACTGGCTCCTCCCGATAAGCGGCGATCACGATCGAGACAAACGGAACATCGTCACCACGGATCGGGCCCGGAGCAGCCGGCCGCCTGAGAAGCGCTTGCAGGATTGCGAGGAACAGCGGGTAACCGACCTGACTCCAAACGAGCAGGCCAATCGGCACCCAGAAGAGGACTTCCAAGAAGAGCTTCACGGGGTTAAGGATGCCCGTTAGCTCGGCAGGCGCAGATGACGAACCTCAAGCTTCGTCAATCAGGCGTTCATACAGAGCCATGTGCTTGCGGGCAACGCCTTGCCATGACCACTCGCCGTGTGCCAACTCATGGGCTGCTGCAGACAAACGCTGCTGGCGTTCCGTGTCGCCCATCACCATCACAAGTGCGTCGTGCAAGGACTCAACGTCCCCTACCGGGACGCTGATCGCAGCGCCGCGGTCGGCAGCTTCGGAAAGGCCGCCGGCTTGGCTGGTGACAAGCGGAGTCTCAAACGCGAGAGCCGTAGCGAGCACTCCAGATTGGTCAATCTCGCGATAAGGGAGAACGCAGGCGGTCGCGGCGTTGAAGATAGATGGGATCTCACGCTCCTCAACCCAGCGGGTCAGGAACTTGACTCCCTCCAACTCCGCTGCGTGGTTGCGGAGGCGCTCTGTGTCCATTCTTGGCCGCCCAACAATCCAAAGCTCCGCATCCTCAACCCCATCCCAAGCGTCGAGCAGAACATCAAGCCCCTTGTAAGGCCGCAGCAGGCCGAAGAAGAGGACTACTGGCTTCTCACCGCGAGCACCAGGACCATCTAACTCATGCGGGAGAGGCAGCGGGTCTTCGATCTCGCTGATGTGGGTGAAGGGCCCATGAGGAATCACTTCGATCTTTGACTCTGGCAAACCAACTTCGTTAATCAGTCGGCCTTTGCCGTGCTCTGTGTGAACGACGACCGCATCAGCGTGCGAATAGAGCTTGGCCTGAGCCTCAACCTGCCCGGGGCGCGGCTCCCTCGGCAGAACATCATGGGCAGTCATCACCAACGGTTGCCCCGCCGGCAGGAGCTTGATGTCAACTCCCTGAACTGCCAGCCACTGGGCGTGGACAATGTCGAAGGCTTCCGCTGACTTACGCCAAGCAAGCATGTCTGGCACATGGCGGATGGCTCGGCCTGCGCGAAGGAGAGGCGAACCGGCCCGACCCGGCAAACCCTTGTAGAAGCGATTGACGCGGGTGTAGCCGACAGGGTCGGGCACATCCCCATAGGGGAACGGGGCAGTCGCAAGTTCTACGACTGCGCCCTCAGCGGCAAGCGCCTCGGCCAATGCGTGGTCGTAAGGCGGCGTATAGGCCGCGGGATCTACAAGCTGGACTCTCACTAGGGGAACGCTACCCGCCCGTGCGATGCATGTTGGGCGCGGGACGGGTTTGCCACCCGCCATGATTGGCGTGTGACCGACGAGATCGAAGTGACGTATTGCATCGTCAACACTGCCCAGCGCGAGAAGTTGGCCCAGTGCCTTGATGCAGTCCAAGCTGAGCGAAACTCCGTGCCATTCAAGACCGAGGTCTTGGTGCTGGACAACTTCTCCGAGGACGGTTCAGTTGAGCTCGCCGAAGCCCACTCTGCTGTGGACAGAGTGATTGCTTTGCCCCGCCGCCGTGGCAAAGCTCACAACGACAGCGAGTTGATTGGCGCAGCTCACGGCCGTTACTGCCTGCTGCTAAACGAGGACTCCTTCCTTCAGCCGGGTGCGACCGCGACTCTCGTTGAGGCGCTCAATTCACAACAGGACGCAGCTGCTGCTGGGGCCAAGTTGCTGCAGCCCGACGGCAAGGAGCAGCCGTCGGCCTGGAGATTCCCCACTTGGGGCACAGTCATCGCAGGCGCTGCATTCCTTCACAAGTTCATGACAGTGCAGTCCGGCCGTGGCTCGGACACTGTCGAAGTGGACTGGGCCCAGTCCGCGGCAATGTTGCTGCGCCGCGACGCTGCTGAGTCAGTCGGCCGCCTAGACCCCGCCTACTTCGTCTACTCGGATGAAACCGACCTTTGCAAACGCCTTGCCGACCGCGGCTGGAAGACCCTCCATGTCCCTTCAGCAGTTGCGGTCCATCATGAGGGCCTCTCGACCGGCGCGTCAGCCGAGCG